>CANJKD010000072.1 GCA_947474415.1 Burkholderiales bacterium
ACGATCCGAATCAACGCGCCGCGTCGTGTCTGAACTAAATGACCGGCTGGCCGAACTGACAGGCCAGCGTGACCGCGACCTGCTCGATGTCACGCTGGTTGCTGCGCTGCGGGACATCCTGGGACCGGCGTCGGAGTCGGTGTCAATCTATCGCAGCGTCGGCGAGCGCTGGCTCACGCGCGCAAGCCTGATCGGCTGCGAACAGGCCGCACGTGCCGCCCCGCTCTGGGCCGAAGTGCAAGACTTGCCCGAGTTGGCAACCTACCCCGTGCGTGTCGAGGCGATGCGCAGCGAACGGGGTATCGAACGCGCTGGGGCAACACACCTGACCGTCTTTCCGATCGCGACCGAACACCAAGTGGTGCGGGTTCTGGAGATCGAAACACGCGATGGCCTCGATGCCCAGCAGCAGCACATGGTGACGAGCATCTTGAGCAACTTCCAGTGCTTGCTCGACTTCAGCGAACGCGACTCTCTGACCGGCCTGCTAAACCGCAAGACCTTCGACGAAAGCTTCATGAAGGCCTCGGCGCCGGCCACTGTGCCAACCGGCGACAACCTGCAGGGCGGCGGGCCAACGAGGCGGCCGGCAGCGACTGGCTCGGTGTCATCGACATCGATCATTTCAAGCGCGTCAATGACACCTTTGGCCACCTGATCGGCGACGAGGTGTTGTTGCTCTTGTTGCGGTTGATGCGCGGCAGCCTGCGATTCAACGACCGCCTGTACCGCTTCGGGGGCGAAGAGTTCATGGTGCTGTTGCGCTACCGCGGTGACGAATCGGCGGCGCTCGCGTTCGAGCGGCTGCGTGGCAACGTCGAACGCTATGCTTTCCCGCAGGTCGAGCACATCACGGTGAGCATCAGCTTCAGCGAGATCACGCCGGGTGGCACGCCAAGCAGCGCTTTTGATCGCGCCGACAGGGCGGTCTACTACGCCAAGGCGCACGGGCGCAACCAGGTGCAATGCCATGCGGCGTTGATCGACAGTGGCGAACTCAAAGACGCATCGAAGGTCGGCGACGTCGAACTGTTCTGAGCTTCACGTCAACGGCGCGGCGAGCGGTGGAACGTTCTTCACGACCGCATAGCGAGCCAGCGTGCGGGCGCGCGCTTCATCGTGCTGGACGATGGGATGCGGGTAGTCGCGCCCCAGCACGAAACCCGCAGCAGCCATGTCCACCGGCCTGGCCAATGCCGGTGCATGCAGGGCCGCGTCGGGCAGCGCCGCCAGCTGCGGCAGGTAGCGCCGGATGAAGCGGCCACCGGGGTCGAACTTCTCGCTCTGGGTGGTCGGGTTGAAGATGCGGAAGTAGGGCTGAGCGTCGCAGCCGCTGGACGATGCCCATTGCCAGCCACCGTTGTTGGCGGCCAGGTCGAAGTCGTTCAGGTGCACGGCGAAGTAGGCCTCGCCGCGGCGCCAGTCGAGCCCCAGGTCTTTCGTGAGGAAGCTCGCCACCACCATCCGCAACCGGTTGTGCATATAGCCGGTCTGGTTGAGCTGCGCCATCGCGGCATCGACCAGCGGGTAGCCGGTGCGGCCCTCGCACCAGGCGCCGAAGAGCGCGTCGCCAGGGTCGCCTTCCTCCCACTCGATCTTGTCGTATTCGGGCTTGAAGCTGGCCCCCGCCGCGTGCGGGCGGTGGTGCAGGATCTGGTGGTAGAAATCGCGCCAGATCAGTTCGGACAACCACACGGCGGCACCAGGCGCGTCGCCATTCGGCGCCTGCTGCATGTGATGCCACGCGGCCGCAGCCAGCCCGCGGATCGACACGGTGCCGAACCGCAGGTGCACTGACAGGTAGCTCGGGCCTTTCACCGCCGGGAAGTTGCGCGCTTCGCCGTAGCCGGCCATGCGGGGCAGGAAGTCGGCCAGAAGGGCCTGTGCGCCGCTGCTTCCGGTCGGGATCTTCAAGGCTTGCAGGTTGCTGGGCACGAAACCCAGGTCGGCGAGCGTGGGCATGCGGTCGGCCACGCCGGCCGGGGGTGGCGCCAGTGCATCGGCATGGGCCGAGGTCGGGTAAGCCTTCAGGAAGAACGGCTCCAGCTTGCGCAGCCACGCGTTCTTGTAGGGCGTGAACACGGTGTAGGGCTTGCTGGCCTGGGTGAGCAGTTCACTGCGCTCGAACACCACATGGTCCTTGCTGGTGTGCCACGCGACGCCGTGTGATGCCAGCGCGGTGCGGACGGCGCCGTCGCGTTGCAGTGCGGCGGGCTCGTCGTCGTGGTTCGCATACACCGCCTGCACGCTCAAGCCCCGGGCCAGCGCGGTGATTTCATCAACGGCGCGGCCATGGCGCACCAGCAGGCGCACGCCGGGGTGACCGTGCCGCGTGCCCAGTTCGCACAACTGTCGGTCGAGGTCGTGCAGGCTGGCGAGGATGAAGTCGACCCGGCGGTCGATGCGCGGCAGCGGATCGAGGATGTCGCGGTCGAACACGAACACGCACCAGACCTGTCGGGCGGCACGCAACGCATGGTAGAGCGCGGCGTGGTCGTGGGCGCGCAGGTCGCGCCGAAACCAGACCAGTGCGGAGTTCAGGGAACGTTCCATGCCACGGAGTCTGCCGCAGGAATAAAATCTGCGCATGGCATTCGCACCGGTCAATTTCACCAATCAGTTTCTGATCGCCATGCCGGGCATGGGCGGCGACACCTTCGCAGGCACCGTGATCTACCTGTGCGAGCACACCGAGAAGGGCGCGCTCGGCCTGGTGATCAACAAGCCGATCGACATCAAGCTGAAGAACCTGTTCGAGAAGGTCGATCTGTCTCTTGACCGTGCCGACCTGGCTGACGCGCCGGTCTACTTCGGCGGCCCGGTGCAGACCGAGCGCGGCTTCGTGCTGCACGAGCCGCACAGCGGCGAAGGTGCTTCGACCGAGCACTACAGCTCGTCCCTGCAGATCCCCGGCGGCCTGGCGATGACCACCAGCAAGGATGTGCTCGAAGCCCTGTCGAACGGCATGGGCCCGAAGCGGGTGCTGGTCACGCTGGGCTACAGCGGCTGGGGCGCAGGGCAGCTCGAAGACGAGATGAGCCGCAACGGCTGGATCAACGTGGGGGCAGAGCACGGCATCATCTTCGACACGCCGGTCGAGCAGCGCTACGACAAGGCCTTGTCTCTGCTCGGCATCGACATCGGCATGCTGAGCCAGGAGGCGGGGCACGCATGAGACCGCAGGGCCGCCGTGGGCTCCGAAGAGGCACACTCTCGTGGACCTTGGTCGAATACCGGAGTGCGCAGCACGAAGGTCACCAGATGACGCGGACGTGTGACCGTGCCGGCGCACGGGCGCGCGCCTTTGAAGGGGCGGAGCGTCTCGCGACGCGCGTGCTGCAAGCATGAATGGACTGGTCGGAACCACGCACCCTGTTCCGTCGTCTTTTCTTGCCTTCGATTTCGGCACCAAACGCGTCGGCGTGGCCACTGGCAACACCCTGACGCGCAGCGCACACGGCTTGCGCACGGTAGCCGACGAGGGCGATGCACGCTTCGAAGCCATCGGCCGCCTGATCGATGAATGGCGGCCCGACGCGCTGGTGGTCGGCGTTCCCTTCCACCCCGATGGCGCGGCGCATGACAATACCGAACGCGCGCGCCGCTTCGGTCGTCAGCTGCACGGCCGCTTCAAGCTGCCGGTGCATGAAGTCGACGAGCGCTACAGCACCACCGAAGCCCTTGCGGGCGGTGCACACGACCTCGATGCCGAGTCGGCGGCGATCATCCTCGAACAGTTTTTGAGAAGTCTCCCATGAGCACCTTGCACCTCGACGCCGAAGCGCTGTACGCCGACTTGTTGGAAGGCGTTCAGCGCATGATTCGACCCGATACGGTGCTGGTCGGTGTGTGGTCGGGCGGCGCGTGGTTGGCCGAACGGCTGCAGCGTGACCTGAAGCTTGACGGCGAACCCGGTGTGATCTCGAGCGCGTTGCACCGTGACGACTTCGGTTCGCGAGGCATGAGCGCGGGCGCCGATCACACGAAGCTGCCGTTCGAGGTGGAAGGCCGCCAAATTCTGCTGCTCGACGACGTGCTCTACACCGGGCGCACGATTCGCGCCGCCATCAACGAGCTGTACGACTTCGGCCGGCCCGCCAGTGTCGCGTTGGCGGTGCTGGTGGACCGGGGCGGGCGCGAGTTGCCGATCGCAGCGGCCGTCTCTGCCGCCCGCATCACGCTGCCCGGTGAACAGCGGCTGTCGCTGGCGCGTGATGACGCTGGCCGTTTCAGCTTCGACATCGAGGAAGAAAAATGATGTGCCTCCACGTTTGCGGCTGCGCCGCTGCGCTGCCCCCAAGGGCCACTCAAGGCCCATCCGCGGCCTTTGGGGCATCGCCTTCCTTGGGACGGCCCGGCGGAAGGCTTGAGTGATGCTGCACAAGCGCAACCCGCAGCTGAACAAGAACGGCGAACTGATCCACCTGCTGTCGATCGAAGGCCTGCCGCAACCGGTGCTGCACCACATCCTCGATACCGCCGGCACCTTCCTGAGCGTCAACGACCGCGACGTGAAGAAGGTGCCGCTGTTGCGGGGCAAGAGCGTGTTCAACCTGTTCTTCGAGAACAGTACGCGCACCCGCACCACGTTCGAGATCGCGGCCAAACGCCTGAGCGCCGATGTCATCAACCTCGACATCGCGCGCTCCAGCGCCGCGAAGGGCGAGAGCCTGCTCGACACCATCGCCAACCTGAGCGCGATGCACGCCGACATGTTTGTCGTGCGCCACGGCGAGAGCGGTGCGCCCTACCTGATCGCGCAGCACTGCGCGCCGCATGTGCATGTGGTGAACGCCGGTGATGGCCGCCATGCGCACCCGACGCAGGGCCTGCTCGACATGTACACGATCCGCCACTACAAGAAAGACTTCACGCAGCTGACGGTGGCCATCGTCGGCGACATCGTGCATTCGCGGGTGGCACGCTCAGACATCCATGCGCTGACCACGCTGGGCGTGCCCGAGATCCGCGCCGTCGGCCCGAAGACGCTGGTTCCGGGCGACCTGAAAGACATGGGCGTGCGGGTCTGCCACGACATGACGGAAGGCGTCCGCGATGCCGACGTGATCATCATGCTGCGTCTGCAGAACGAGCGCATGAGCGGCGCGATGCTGCCCAGCGCCGGCGAGTTCTTCAAGAACTACGGCCTCACGCCGGACAAACTCGCGCTCGCCAAACCCGACGCCATCGTGATGCACCCGGGCCCGATCAACCGCGGGGTCGAGATCGACTCGGCGGTGGCCGATGGCCAGCAGAGCGTGATCCTGCCGCAGGTGACCTTCGGCATTGCGGTGCGCATGGCCGTGATGTCAATCATCGCCGGCAACAACGCCTGAGCGACCATTGAGCGACTTCAATGCAAAGCCAATTCATTCACCGCAGAGGCGCGGAGAATGCAGAGTTTCGCAGAGTAAAGACAAGAGATTGGCTTTCTCCGCGTTCTCCGCGTCTCTGCGGTGGTGAGTTGGCTCTTTCACTTGCGCTGTAGACATCCATCGAACCACGCTTAGCCGCTGAGTTCTTCCCTCCAGAGAGCCCGCCTCGCATGAAAATCCTGATCCATGGCGGCCGCCTGATCGACCCCGCGAGCGGGCGCGACGAGCCCGCCGATCTGGCGGTCGCCGCCGGCCGAATCGTCGCGATCGGCCAGGTCAGCGCCGACTTCCAGCCCGAGCGGCGCATCGATGCCAGTGGCCTCGTCGTGGGCCCCGGTCTGGTGGACCTGAGCGCACGCCTGCGCGAACCCGGTCATGGGCACGACAGCATGCTCGAATCCGAGATGGCGGCGGCGGTGGCGGGTGGCGTCACCAGCCTGGTGTGCCCACCCGACACGAATCCGGTGCTCGATGAGCCCGGCCTGGTGCAGATGCTGAAGTTTCGTGCCCGCAACCTGCGGCTGGCGAACCTGTACCCGCTCGGGGCCCTCACGCGCGGCCTGCAAGGCGAGGTGCTGGCCGAGATGACCGCGCTGACCGAAGCCGGCTGCGTCGGTTTTTCGCAGGCCGAAAGCCCGGTTCAAGACACCTTGGTGCTGCACCGTGCGCTTCAATACGCCGCGACCTTTGGCTATGCCACCTGGCTGCGGCCGAACGATGCCTGGCTTGGCAAGGGCGTGGCCGCAAAAGGCCCGGTGGCGACGCGGCTGGGCTTGTCGGGCGTGCCGGCGATTGCCGAGACGATCGCACTGGCGACGATCTTCGAACTGGTGCGCGACACCGGCGCACGCGTGCACCTGTGCCGCCTGTCGAGCGCCGCAGGCATCGAACTCGTGCGCCGCGCCAAGGCCGAAGGGCTGCCGATAACGTGCGACGTGAGCATCAACCAGTTGCACCTGACCGATGTCGACATCGGCTACTTCGATGCCGCGATGCGCCTCACGCCACCCCTGCGCCAGCAGCGTGACCGCGACGCGATTCGCACCGCACTGGCCGATGGCACCGTGGACGCGCTGGTCAGTGACCACACGCCACTCGATGCCGACGCCAAGAACCTGCCATTCGCCGAAGCCGAACCGGGCGCCAGCGGGCTGGAGTTGCTGCTCAGCCTGGGGTTGAAGTGGGGTACGGTCCAGGGCCTGCCGCTGGCGCGCACGCTGGCGGCCGTCACCAGCGGGCCTGTGGCAGTGCTGGGCGATGCGCTCGGGTCGCTCTCGGCCAGTGCCGGGCGGCTCGTCGAGGGTGGTGTGGCTGACGTCTGCGTGTTCGACCCCGGCGCGCATTGGGTGGTGCAGGCGAGTGCCTTGCGCAGCCAGGGCAAGCACACGCCATTCACCGGCTACGAACTGCCCGGCCGGGTTCGCTGCACGCTGGTGCGCGGGGCCATGGCCTTCGAAGCGCCACGATGATCCGCAGCACGCGAGCGGCGGGCCGGCTGTTGCTGTGCGTGGCGCATGGCCTGCACGGCCTGTGCATCGTGCTGTTGCGCTTTCCGGCCTACGCGGCCCCGGTTCGGCAGGCCCGCATCCAGTGGTGGGCCGCGAAGATGCTGCGCGTGATGGGCATCCGACTGCAGGTGCAAGGCATGCCTTCGGTGGGTGGCACGCTACTGGTCGCGAACCATATTTCATGGCTGGACATCATGGCGATGCACGCGGTGTACCCACAGGCGCGCTTCGTCTCGAAGGCCGATGTGAAGTCGTGGCCGGTGCTGTGGCGGCTGGTCGACGCCGCCGGCACTCTCTACTTGGCACGAGAACGCAAGCGCGACGCGCTGCGCGTCGTCCACACGATGGCGCAGGCGCTGCAGGCGGGTGAGATGGTGGCGGTGTTCCCAGAGGGAACCACGTCGGACGGGCTAGCCTTGCTGCCGTTCCATGCCAACCTGCTGCAGGCCGCGATCCGCACCGACACGCCGGTACAGCCGGTGGCGCTTCGATTTTCCGATGCCACGCACCCGGTCAGCCGGGCGGTCGAGTTCGTCGGCGACACGACGCTGCTGCAAAGCCTGTGGCGCGTGGCGCGTGGCGACGGCGTGACCGTGCGGGTGGCCTTGCTCGCACCGCGGGCCAGTTCGCAGACCGAGCGGCGTGCACTGGCCGATGCGCTACGGGCCGACATCGAGGCTCACCTGTCGCAGTACGGGTAAAGCCACGCCCTCGGTCGTCGCTTTTCGCCATTGGCGTTTGGCGACGTGCCGATGCTCATCACCGACCGAACCGCGGCATGCCCCGTCCACAAGAACGAATGGATCCCGCCATGATTCGAATCACCCAATTACCTGCGCTTTGCCAACGTGCACTGACTCGCTGTTGCTTGCCACCGGGTTGGCGCATGCCCCAGGCACGGTCGGAACCACGCTGCCCGCAGACTTCCCCGTGATCGTCGACGCTTCGCGGGGCAAGCCATTGATCGGCTTCGGCGCCGCGGGCCCCGTCGAGCGCGTACCGGTGATCTTCGTGCATGGCAACAACGACACGCCGTTCGCAACCACCTGCAACCCCTATGGCCGAATGCAGGCGCTTGCGCAGTACCTGGCCGACAACGGCTATTCGACGAGCGAGCTCTGGGGCTTGGGTTATCAGGGCGACCAGTGCGACCTGCTGGCCGACCCGGCGATTCGCTCCAGCCAGGCCCATACGGCCGGCGCCAACGTGGCCGACGTGGGCGCGTTCATCGAGTCGGTGCTGCGCTACACCCAGGCGCGCCGGGTCGATATTTTCGGCCACAGCCTGGGTGTTGTGGTCGAGCGTGAATGGCTGCGCGAGAACCCCCGGCACTGCGCACGGTGCGCCGCATCGTCGCTATCGACGGCGCCAACCACGGCATCATCAACTGCTCGCCGTCACCACTCATACCAACTTGCGTTCAATAGATTAGATATGATGTTGTTCCACGAACTTCGAGGAGTCGTGGATGAAGACATTGATCGCGAGCGACAAGCCGACCATTGCTCGA
>CANJKD010000073.1 GCA_947474415.1 Burkholderiales bacterium
CTCGATGCACTGACCGCAAGCGCATGCAAATGGCCGTCGCGCATCACTTGGTGGATCCGCTCGGTGCTGACCAGCCGCGACAACAGGGCTTCAAGCGGCGTGTTGTCGAGCAAGGACCGTGGTTTGGCACGATGGAAGCGGGCAATCACCCAACCGATCGACATCATCGTCAGCCAGCGCGCGCCAGTACGGATCACGCCGATCGAATCGGCGCGGTACACCTGATCGGCATGGAAGTTTTCCCAGACTTCGCACAGGCGGTCGACTGCCGAATCGAAGTTGTCGGCGCGGCAGGCCAGCGCCGCTGCGTTGATGGCACCAGCCGAGGTGCCGGTGATGACTGGGAACGGGTTGGCAGCATTCACTTGGCCGCAATCACGGCGAATCTGTGCGATCGCCTTCAGCACACCCACCTGGTAAGCGGCTCGTGCACCCCCGCCCGTCAGGACGAGCCCGGTCGTCGGTCCAGGGCGAAGCGAGGTGGCTGTCATTCTGGCGTTATCGGCGCAGCCGGCCACACCCTGAAGGACCGCATGGGCGATCGGCGCTGGACCCGCTGCGTCTGACCCACGCGGCTACCGCGCCGGGCCGCGCAGCTTCAAGGCCTTGCGCATCGCCACGCCCGCCTTGCGCTTGGCCTTGGTGGCCGCCTCTTCATAAGCCTCTTCGGCTGCGTGGCGCAGCGTGAGGGCCTTCACCAGCGCCCGGTCGTGCTTCTCGACGGTGTAGGTGTTCTCGCTTCCGATGTAGACCGAGGTGCACTTCGGCGGCTGGCCGAACTGCGGCAGCAGGACCGAGAAATTGCAGGTGCGAACCTTCGAACCCTGCCGCGACCTGACGATCGGGCCGGAGATGCCGGAGGGAAGGTCGGTCGTCTTGCTTGCGCTCGGCGCTCTCTGCAGCAAGTCAGGCGCTGGCAGGTTGGCGATACGGGTCAGAAGTTCCTTCGTGGCCTTCACCAGTGCCCGATTCGCACCGCTGCCGTCCTGGCTGTGGTCCGAGAACATCTTGGTGCCGTGGTAGCGCACCTGCCAGCCGTGGGTGGACTTGGTATCGATGCGCTGGATGCCTTGCGGCACAGCGAATCGGTGGCCGCTGAATATGGCAACGTCTCTGATTTTCATGGGGATTGACCTTTGGCCGTAAATCTGCGTACAGCCGCATCATGCCTGACTCATTCGTAGACCACCACTGCACGGCCGTTGTGGGCACCGGCGCGCCAGCGGTCGAGCGCCGCGTCGGTGGGATAGAAGCGTGCCGCTTCGCCCAGGTCGAGTTCGCCGCTGGCGTTGGCGCGGTTCAGCTGCAAGCGCACCATCAGGCCCTGCGGCGCCTCGCCGTATTCGGTAGCGACGCGGCGCGCGGGGAAGTCGCGCAGCACCTCGGCCACCGGCGGTACGCTGCCGTTGACGTCGACGCGCAGGAACTTGCCGAAGCGGCAGCGCGCGGCGGCCAGGTCCCAGACCTGCGCGACGTTCAGGCGCAGGCCACCCGAGAACCGGTCGGGCTGCACCTTGCCCTGCACGATGATGAGTTCGTCGTCGCGCAACAGGTCGCGGTTCGCGTTCAGCAGGTCTTCGTTCGCAACCGCCTCGATCGCCTCGCTCTTGTCGTCGAGCTTGAAGATCGCGACCCGACCGCGCTGGCCGTTGACGATCCGCAGGTCGGTGACGATGCCGGCCAGCAGCTGCGGCTCGCGGCTGTCGAGCAGGTCGGCGATGCGACGCTTCGCGATGCGGCAGACCTCGTCGGCGCTCTGGTCGAACAGGTGGCCCGACAGGTAGAAGCCGAGCGCGGCCTTCTCCAGCATCAGCCGCTCCTTGATGCTCCACGGTTCGGCGGGCATCAGTTCGGGCTCCTGCGTGCTGGCGCCGTGGCTCATCTCTTCATCGGACCCGAAGTCGAACAGGCCGCCCTGGTCGGCATGCGCGGCCTGGCTGTCGGCCCACTCCATCGCCAGGCTGACGCTGGCGAGGGCACGTGAACGCTCCGGGTGCAGCGCGTCGAAGGCGCCGGATTTGACGAGCGCCTCGATCACCCGTTTGTTGATGCGCTGGCGATCAACGCGGGCCGTGAAGTCGAACAGGCTGCGGAACGGCCCTCCTCCGGTGCCGGAGGCGCCGCTGCCGTCGCCGTCACGCGCCTTCATGATCGCCTCGATCGCTCCCTGCCCTGTGCCCTTGATGGCGCCCAGGCCGTACTGCACGGCCTTGTCCGACACCGGCTGGAACTGGTGCACGCCCACGTTCACATCGGGCGCCTTCACTTCGACCCCGAAACTCTTCGCGTCGATCAGCAGCACGCGCAGCTTGTCGGTGTCGCCCATCTCGACGGTCAGGTTCGCGGCGAAGAACTCGGCCGTGCAGTGCACCTTGATCCAGGCCGTGTGATAGGCCAGCAGCGAATACGCGGCGGCGTGCGACTTGTTGAAGCCGTAGCCGGCAAACTTCTCCATCAGGTCGAAGACTTCGTCTGCCACCATCGGCGCGATGCTCTTCTTGGCCGCACCGTCGCGGAAGATCTGGCGGTGCTCGGCCATCTCTTCGGCCTTCTTCTTGCCCATCGCTCGGCGCAGCATGTCGGCGCCGCCGAGCGAGTAGCCGCCCAGCACCTGCGCGGCCTGCATCACCTGCTCTTGGTACACCATCACGCCATAGGTTTCGCCAAGCACGGTTTCGAGCAGCGGGTGCGGGTAACTGACCTCTTCCTTGCCATGCTTGCGGGCGCAGAAGGTCGGGATGTTCTCCATCGGGCCGGGCCGGAACATCGCGTTCAGCGCGAACAGGTCTTCGATGCGCGTCGGCCGTGCGTCTTTCAACATGCGCTGCATGCCGGCGCTTTCGAACTGGAACACCGACTCGGTGCGGCCTTCCGAAAACAGCGTGTAGACACGCGGATCGTCGAGCGGCAGCCTGTCGTAGTCGAAAGTGCTGTAGTCGAAGTCCTGGGTCGCCGGCCGGCGCGCGACGATGAACTTCTTCGCGAGTTCCAGAATCGTCAGCGTCGCCAGGCCCAGAAAGTCGAACTTGACGAGGCCGATGGCCTCGACATCGTCCTTGTCGAACTGGCTCACTGCGCTGTCGCTGCCGGGCTGCATGTAGAGCGGGCAGAAGTCGGTGATCTTGCCGGGGGCGATAAGCACACCGCCGGCATGCATGCCGATGTTGCGGGTGATGCCTTCGACCCGCGCGGCGAGCAACAGCAACTCGGCCACCTCTTCCTCGGCCGCTTCGCGCTGCTCCAGTTCGGGCGCTTCCTTGCGCGCGTAGATCAGGCCGGGTTCGGGAAGGTCCGGCGCGACCGGCAGCTTGGCGAGCGTGACCTGCTTGCCCGGTGGCGCCGGGATCAGCTTGGCAATGGAATCGACGTGGCCATAGCCCATGCCGAGCACGCGGCCCACGTCGCGCAGCGCGGCCTTCGCCGCCATGGTGCCGAAGGTGGCGATCTGGCTCACCGCGTCGCGCCCGTATTTCTGCTTCACGTAATCGATCACGCGGTCGCGGTTGCCCTGGCAGAAGTCGATGTCGAAGTCGGGCATCGACACGCGCTCGGGGTTCAGGAAGCGTTCGAACAGCAGGTTGTATTGAAGCGGGTCCAGGCCGGTGATGTTGAGCGAATAGGCCACCAGCGAGCCGGCACCCGAGCCCCGGCCCGGTCCGACCGGGCAGCCGTTGTTCTGCGCCCAGTTGATGAAGTCGGCCACGATCAGGAAGTAGCCGGGGAAGCCCATCTTCAGGATCGTGGCAACCTCGAAGTCAAGCCGCTCGACATAGCGCGGGCGCTGCTTCTCGCGCTCGGCCGCGTCGGGGTAGCGCTGCCGCAGCCGCACTTCCAGGCCCTCGTGCGAGGTCAGGCTGAAGTACTCGGCCATCGGCAAGGGCGTACCGTTCACCACCGGTGTCGGGAAGTCGGGCAGTTGCGGCTTGCCCAGCACCAGCGTCAGGCTGCAGCGCTTCGCGATCTCGACCGTGTTGCGAACGGCGCTCGGCAGATCGGCGAACAGCGCCTCCATCTGCGCCTGGGTCTTGAAATACTGCTCGCGGCTGAAGCGCTTCACGCGCTTCGGGTTCGTCAGCATTTCGCCCTCGGACACACAGACGCGCGCCTCGTGCGCCTCGTAGTCATCAGGCGTGGCGAACTGCACTGGGTGGGTGGCCACCACCGGCAGGCCGCACGCCGCCGCCAGCGCCACGGCGGCGCGCACGTGGGCTTCGTTGCCAGCCAACCCGGCGCGTTGCAACTCGATGTAGAAGCGGTTCGGGAACAGCGCGGCGAGGCGGGTCGCGAGGCCGGTGGCGCGCGCCGTGTCGCCTGCGACCAGCGCCTGCCCGACCGCACCGTGCTCGGCGCCGGAAAGCGCGATCAGGCCCTGGCCCAGATCCTCCAGCCAGGCCCATTTGACGCAGGCCAGGCCGCGCTGCTCGTTGTGCAGCCAGGCACGGGTCAGCAGGTCGCACAGGTGCAGATAGCCGGCGTTGTTCTGCACCAGCACCAGCAGCCGGCTCGGGCTTTTTTCGCCGCCTTCGGGCTCCAGCCAGAGCTCGGCGCCGATGAGAGGCTTGATGCCGCGCTTGCGCGCCGCACTGTAGAACTTGACCGCGCCGAACAGGTTGGCAAGGTCGGTGATCGCCAGCGCGCCCTGCCGGTCGGCGGTGGCGGCAGCCATGGCTTCGTCGATGCGCAAAGTGCCATCGACGACGGAGAATTCGGTGTGCGTGCGCAGGTGAACGTAGGACATGAAGACGATTGTAGGGAGCGCTCCGACGCCCCCGCACGCGTCCGCGGTGGCTCGCGTAGGATGGCGGTGAGTTTGATATGTTTGGCCTATTCCTCTGGCCGATTCCTCTGGCCGTTTCCCTTGGTTGATCCCTCTGGCCAATCCCGCGCCGCACTTCCCCACCATGCCCCTGCCCGTCCTCAACGCCGCCGCCTATCGATTCGTCAGCTTGGCCGATACCGCCGTGGTGCGCGAGCGGCTGTTCGGCCACGCGCTGGCCTTGGGCCTCAAGGGCACGGTGCTGCTCGCCGACGAGGGCATCAACCTGTGCATCGCCGGGCCGACCGCTGCGGTGCGTGAATGGCTGGCGGCCTTGCAGGCCGACACACGCTTTGCCGACCTGGCAGCAAAAGAAAGCTTCAGCGCCGATGTGCCATTCAGAAATCTGGTCGTGAAGGTCAAACGCGAGATCATCCGCATGAACCACCCGACGATCCGCCCCGCAGCCGGCCGCGCCCCGGCGGTCGACGCGGCGACCCTGGCGCGCTGGCTCGATGCGGGCGTCGACGGCGCCGGCCGGCCCGTCGTGATGCTTGACACCCGCAATGCCTTCGAGGTCGACGCAGGCCGCTTCCGCGGCGCGCTCGACTGGCGCATCGGCAAGTTCAGCGAGTTCCCGGAGGCCTCGCTGGCGCACCGTGACGACCTGCGTGGCAAGACCGTGGTGAGCTACTGCACCGGCGGCATCCGCTGCGAGAAGGCCGCGCTGTTCATGGCCGAATCCGGTGCCGAAAACGTGCTGCAACTCGATGGCGGCATCCTGCGCTACCTTGAAGAAGTGGGTGGCCGGCACTTCGACGGAAGCTGCTTCGTGTTCGACGAGCGCGAGACGCTCGACGACGCGCTCATGCCTTCGCGAGCGCCGCCGCGAACCCATCATCCCGAGCGATCCCCTTGACGATTTTCAGCGTTCATCCGATCGGAGAACCCCGATGAATCCAGCCCAACCTGCCCGGCCTTTGGTGCCTTTGTTGCCGTCGGCACAGGCCCGCAGCGCGTTGACGACACGGTTCGCCGCAGTCCGCGATGCCTCGCTCGCGCTGGTCGCGCCGTTGTCCGCCGAAGACTGCCAGGTGCAGTCGATGGCCGACGCCAGCCCCGCGAAGTGGCACCTCGCACACATCACCTGGTTCTTCGAGACCTTTGTTCTCGAACCTTTCGAGCTCCGTTTCCGGCCCTTCGATGCGCGCTTTCGCGTGCTGTTCAACAGCTATTACCAGGGCGTGGGTGAACAGTACCCGAGGGCGCAGCGCGGACTCATCACCCACCCCACGCTGGCCGACGTGAAGCGCTACCGCGCGAACGTCGACGCCCGCATGCAAGACCTGCTGGAAGCCCGCGCCGGCGATGCGACGGTGGATGAGTTGGTCACGCTCGGCCTGCACCACGAGCAGCAGCACCAGGAACTGCTGCTCACCGACATCAAGCATGCTTTGAGTTTCAACCCTGACCACGCGCCCTATGCAAAGCGCTGGCCTATGACGACCGTGCAGCCGCAGCCGCTGCGCTGGTTCGGCTTTGAAGCGGGCTTGATCGACCACGGCTTCGATGCCAGCCTCGACGGCCGATTCTGCTTCGACAACGAGAAGCCCCGGCACCGCAGCTTCAGCGCGCCGTTCGAACTGGCGTCACGGCCAGTCACCTACGGCGACTACCTTTCGTTCATGCTCGACGGTGGCTACACGCGGCCCGAACTCTGGCTCGCGATGGGTTGGGACTGGGTGCGCGCTGGCGGCCGTGCCGCGCCGCTGTACTGGCGGCGAACGGAGGCCGGCTGGACGAGCCACACCTTGCAAGGCGAGGTCGAGATCGATCCCCGCACGCCGGTTTGTCACCTGAGCCACTTCGAAGCCGATGCCTATGCGCGCTGGGCCGGCGCCCGCCTGCCCACCGAAGTCGAATGGGAGCATGCCGCGCGCCAGTTGCGTGGGGACATGCGCGGTAACGCCCGCGCGAACTTCGCCGACCGCGGCGCCTTCCATCCGCTCCCGGCCAGCGACGCCGCCAGCGTTGAGCCGGTGCAGATGTTTGGCGACGTATGGGAGTGGACTCAGTCCGCCTACAGCGCCTACCCCGGCTACCGCGCCCTGCCTGGCGCCGTGGGCGAATACAACGGCAAGTTCATGTGCAACCAGTTCGTGCTGCGCGGCGGCTCGTGCGCCACGCCGGCCGGCCATCTGCGGGCGAGCTATCGCAACTTCTTTCCGCCCGAGGCGCAGTGGCAGTTCAGCGGGCTGCGGCTCGCGCGCGACATGCGCGGCTGACGCTATCCGCATGATCCAGTTCAACGCATGAGCGGGTTTCGCACCGCCTCGACGGCACTGGCCTGGGCGCTGGCCGCGCTGCTGGTGGCAGCCGCGGTGGGCGTTGCGCTGAGCTGGGCGCCTGACCTGCCGCTGAGCGCGTTGCAGGCGCGCTGGGCGCCTGCGCCATCGGCCTTCATCGAGGTCGGCGGCCTGAAGGTTCACTACCGCGACGAAGGCCCGCGCGATGACCCCCTGCCCATCGTGTTGCTGCACGGCACCTCGGCGAGTCTGCACACCTGGGAAGGCTGGTCAGCGGCGTTGCGCGGCACGCGCCGCGTCGTCAGCTTCGACATGCCCGGCTTCGGCCTGACCGGCCCGAACCCATCGGGTGACTATTCCGACCCGATGTACGTGCGCTTCGTGCTGGGGATGCTTGACGCCCTGAAGCTGCAGCGCGTCGTGCTTGGCGGCAATTCGCTCGGCGGCGCCATCGCCTGGAAAACCGCGGTCGCCGCGCCCGACCGCATCGCGCAACTGGTCTTGGTCGATGCGGCCGGCTACGCCTTCATACCGCAACGCGTACCGCTGGGGTTCCGCATCGCGATGTCACCGGTATTGAGCGCATTGACGGGCCGTGTTCTGCCACGCAGCGCCGTCGAAGAAAGCGTTCGCAGCGTCTACGGGCACCCGGAGCGGATCACGCCTGAACTGGTGGACCGCCATATCGCGATCACGCGGCGCGAAGGGAACCGGCGCGCGCTGGGACAGCGCATGGCGCAGATCGACCGGGGCGAGAACGCCGCCGCCATCGCGACGCTCAACGTTCCGACGCTGATCCTGTGGGGCGGGCAAGATCGGCTCATCCCGCCCGAGAACGCGGCGCGATTTGGGCGCGACATCAAGGGCAGCGTGCTGGTGGTGTTCGATGACCTGGGCCACGTGCCACAGGAAGAAGACCCGCCTCGAACGGCGGCGGCCGTGCAGCGCTTTCTGGCCGCCCAACGCTGACCGCAGCCGCTGGCCGGCAAGCGGCCGCCGTGCCGATCAGGAAGTCAGCACGCTCAACACCTCGGAGCGGAACTCGCGCTCGTAAAGGATGTAGACCACGCCGGCGGTGGCCGCCATGAACACGACTGGCGAGAAGAACCAGCCGATCGCCGCGAACGCGAAATAGTAGCCGCGCAGGCCATCGTTGGAGGTCTCGGCCGCCAGGCCGACAACGCGGCCGGCCCGGTCGGCAAAATCTTCACGCGACAACCCGTCGGCCAGAAAGCGCTCGGCTTCCGGCGCCGCCGCCACGAGCAGCGCACCGAAGGTGTACTGCCGCATCGACCAGGTGAAGCGGAAGAAGGCGTACACGAA
>CANJKD010000074.1 GCA_947474415.1 Burkholderiales bacterium
AAGCGTGTCACGCAGGAACAGATTTTGAAGTGGAAGGTGGAGCGCGGCTACGACAAGCCGCTGTACTGGAACAACACGGCTGACGGCCTGCACAAGGCCGTCGACACCGTGTTCTGGGACCGATCGGTGTCGTTGCTCGTGCTCGATTTCGGCCGCTCCGATTCGAAGAGCGCCACCGACATCGGCCACGAGATCCAGACCCGCATGGGCGTGAGCCTGCAACTCGCGGTGCCGCTGTTCCTGCTGCAAATCGTGGCCAGCGTGGGCTTCGCACTGCTGCTGGTGTTCTTCAAGAACTCGCCGATCGACTTCTGGGGCGTGGTGGCCTGCGTGCTGATGCTGTCGATCAGCGCGCTGTTCTACATCATCGTCGGCCAGTTCCTGTTCTCGCGGGTGTTCCACCTGGTGCCGATTTCGGGTTTCGAATCGGGGCTTGATGCAGTGCGCTTCCTGATTTTGCCGGTGATTCTTTCGCTGCTGTCGCGGCTCGGC
This sequence comes from Burkholderiales bacterium, assembly GCA_947474415.1. GTDB lineage: Bacteria > Pseudomonadota > Gammaproteobacteria > Burkholderiales > Burkholderiaceae_C > LMDS01. The sequence continues at coordinate 493 of CANJKD010000074.1, forward strand.
AGTGAAGGGCGTTTGTACCGCGCGATGTTCCTCGAAGAGTTGGGCCGTGACTACGTGCGCACCGCGCGCGCCAAGGGCCTGAGCGAACCCAAGGTGCTGTTCGGCCACGTGCTGCGCAACGCGATGATCCCGATCCTGACCAGCGCCGGCAGCTACCTGCCGTTTGTGTTCCTCGGCAGCCTGGTGTTCGAGAGCTTCTTCGGCATCCCCGGCCTCGGGGCGTATGTGATCGAGGCCATCACGGGGCAAGACTTCGCGATCGTGCGCTCGATGGTCTTCATCGGTTCGTTGATCTACATCACCAGCTACATCGTCATCGACATGGCCTACACCCTGGCGGACCCACGGGTCCGCCTGGCCTGATTTCTTCACCTGTATGTCCACCCTGAACCAGGCCCTCGCGTGATGCCGAAGTTTGTCTTGTTGTGGTCGGATGCGGTGGTGCTGCTGTCGGTGGTGTTGCTGGCGCTGTACCTGCTGCGCGTGCGCCGCAGCGTGAACCTGCGCGCTACCTGGCACAAGGTGATGCGGGACAGCGCGGCGCTGTGTTCCGCCGTCGTGCTGCTGATGTTCTTCGCGGTGGCGGTCGTTGACAGCGTGCATTTCCGGCGCGCACTGGCCGGAGCCTCGGCGGCCGGTGCACTGCAGCGGCAGGCCTATGCCACCCGCACCGAATCGCTGCTCGACGTCGCGCTGGCACGCCAGGTGGCCGGCCGCGAGACGTCGTATTCCGCACCGCTGGCCATGCGTGGATTCACGAAAGACACGGTCGAGGTGGCCGGCAAGAGCGTGCGAATTCACCCTCGGCTCCAGCATGGCGGTGAGCGGCTGACCGACGACACGCAATGGGCGGGCGATGTACTTCTGCGCACCGCCATCGGTTTGTTGCTGGGCTTGTTGGCAGCCTTCGTGCTGGCGTCGGCCGTGGTCGGTGTGGTTGCACGTGCGGGCCAATGGCCCTTTGTTGAGGCCTGGCGCAGCGTGCTCCGCAACGAGACCGAGCTGCCGTTGCGCGCCGCCCTCATCACGTTGGCGATGCTGTGTGCCCTGTTCGGCCCGTTGATCGCGCTGGCCCAGCACTACCACGTGTTCGGCACCGACCGCACCGGCAACGATGTGTTCTACCAGGCGCTGAAAAGCATCCGCACCGCCTTTGTGATCGGCACGCTCTCGACCCTCGCCACCCTGCCGCTCGCGGTTGGCCTCGGCATCCTGGCGGGCTACCTGCGAGGCTGGGTCGACGAGGTGGTGCAGTACCTCTACACCACGCTGTCGTCGATCCCGAACGTGCTGTTGATCGCCGCCTGCGTGCTGATGATGCAGGTCTTCATCGACACCCACCCCGACATGTTCGAGACCGGCGCCGAGCGCGCCGATGTTCGCTTGTTCCTGCTTTGCGTGATCCTGGGCCTGACCGGCTGGGCCACGCTGTGCCGGCTGCTGCGCGCCGAGACCATGAAGCTCACGCAGCTCGACTACGTGCAGGCTGCCACGGCCTTCGGCGTGCGGCCGGTGCGCATCATGGTGCGCCACATCTTCCCGAATGTGGTGCACCTGATCATCATCACCACCGTGCTCGACTTCTCGGCGCTGATCCTCTACGAAGCCGTGCTGTCGTATGTGGGCGTGGGCGTCGACCCGTCGATGAACAGCTTCGGCGGCATGATCAATCTGGCCCGCACCGAGATGAGCCGCGACCCGCTGGTGTGGTGGTCGTTCGCCGCGGCCTTTGGCTTCATGGTCACGCTCGTGCTCGCCGCGAACCTGTTCGCCGACGGCGTGCGCGATGCGTTTGACCCGCGTGCCCGCGCCTTCCGGCCGCGGCTGCGCAATGGAGCGGCGGCATGAAGGCTGACGCTGGAGCGGGTGCGGCGATGCTCGACGTCGACAACCTCAAGGTCGCCCTCGACGCCGATGCCGGCCTGGTCAAGGCCATCGACGGCCTGAGCCTGTCGATCCGGCGTGGCGAGACCTTCGCGCTCGTTGGCGAATCGGGCTGCGGCAAGAGCATGACGGCGCTCGCGCTGATGCGTTTGCTGCCCGAGAACGGCGGCGTCACGCATGGCCGTGTGGCGCTCGAAGGGCAAGACGTTCTGGCGCTGCCCGAGTCGCGCATGCGGGCGGTGCGAGGCGGCAAGATCGGCATGATCTTCCAGGAGCCGGCGACGAGCCTGAACCCTGTCATGCGCGTGGGTGACCAGATCGTCGAGGCCATCGAAGCCCACACCGCGCTGCGCGGCGCGGCGGCGCGCGCAAAGGCGATCCAGTGGCTGGGCAAGGTCGGCATTCCGGAGCCGGAGGCGCGCATCGACGAATACCCGTTCCGCCTCAGCGGTGGCCAGAAGCAGCGCGTGATGATCGCCATGACGCTCGCCGCCGAACCCGACTTCCTGATTGCCGACGAGCCGACCACCGCGCTCGACGTCACCATACAGGCGCAGATCCTCGACCTGCTGAAGCAGTTGCAACGCGAGCAGGGCATGGGCCTGCTGCTCATCACGCACGACCTGGCCGTGGTGTCGGGCATGGCGCACCGCGTGGCCCTGATGTACGCCGGCCAGATCATCGAAGTGGCAAGTGCGGCCGAGTTCTTCGCCGCACCGAAGCACCCGTACGCGCGTCTGCTGCTGCGGGCCTTGCCCGACAGCGCGAAGCGCGGCGAAGCGCTGGCAGCCATCCCGGGCACCGTGCCCGCGCTGTCGCAGGAATTTTCGGGCTGCCGGTTTGCGCCGCGCTGCGACCGCGTGTTCGATGCGTGCGCGGGGACGCGGCCGGCGCTGATTCAGCTGGGTGCGCACAGCGTGCGTTGCCTGCTGTTCGCGGGCGGCCCTCACCCCAACCCTCTCCCGGAGGGAGAGGGAGTAGGACGGCAAATCTTGGCTTCACCGGGTTCGGGTGAGGCCGTCGAACCTCTTGATTTACGCCCTCTCCCTTTGGCAGACAGCGGTGAGGGCCGCGCACTCGCCGCCGCGCCGCTGCTCGAAGTGCAGAACCTCAGCGTGCGATTCCCGATCCGCAAGGGCTTGCTGCAACGCGCCTCCGGTGCCTTCGTCGCCGTTGACGACGTGTCGTTCAGCATCGCGCCCGGCCGCACGCTGGCGCTGGTCGGCGAGTCGGGTTGCGGCAAGACGACCACCGGCAAGGCGATCGTGCAACTCTTGCGCGGCCAGGCCGTCATCGGCGGGCAAGCCACCTTTGAAGGTCAGGACCTGTTCAGCCTTTCCGGTGGTGCGCTCCTTGCGGCGCGCCGCCAGGTCCAGATCATTTTCCAGGACCCGTTCGCCTCGCTCGACCCGCGCATGCGCGTGTTCGACATCCTCGAAGAAGGCCTGCTCGCCCTGCGCCCCGAGATGGACGGCGTGGCCCGTCGCGCCAGCCTGGAGCGGCTTGTCGATCAGGTCGGCCTGCGGCGCGACGCGTTGCAACGCTACCCGCACGAGTTTTCGGGCGGCCAGCGCCAGCGCATCGCCATCGCGCGCGCGCTGGCGGTGCAGCCGAAGCTGATCGTCTGCGACGAGCCCACTTCGGCGCTCGACGTTTCGGTGCAGGCGCAGATCCTGAACCTGTTGCGTCACCTGCAACGCGAGCTGGGCGTGTCGTACCTGTTCATCACCCACAACATTGGCGTCGTCGAGTACATCGCCGATCACGTGGCGGTGATGAACCGGGGCCGCATCGAGGAGCAGGGCACGGCGGGCGAAGTGCTGTTGGCACCGCGCAGCGCGTACACGCGCACCTTGCTGGCGGCGGTGCCACGCATCGCGATGGCTTCGACCTGACGAGGCGGGCGCGATAAGCTTGGTCAGGCCAGACCCATGGAGAGCCTGATGTCGCAGACCGTCTGCATGACCTGAAAACCGGGGGCGCGAACGCATTCATCATTGCTCGCAACGGGCGCCCTGCGGCGCGGATGGTTCCGTTCCATGCCGAGAGCGCCAGCCGTTCCCGGCGCATCGGGGTCGCCAAAGGGAAATTCAGCGTGCCCGATGACATCGACAGGTTCAACCCCGAGGTGGTTGATCTCTTTCAGGCCGGTTGACTTTGCGCGTTCTCCTCGACACGCACATCGCGCTGTGGGCTGTGGTTGGCAGCAAGCCGCTGGCGCCGCGGGCGACGGAACTGATTCTTGCAGCCGATGACGTATTCGTCAGCACCGCGTCCCTTTTGTTTCGAATTCCCGCCGAACTCGCGCATCATCTGGCTCTGCGTGAAGGCGGCAGCGTCGAGGCTCGACTGACCGCCGGTGGTGCGGTGATCCTCCGAACAGAAGCTTGGAGTCGCAACGAATTCGCGGCCGAGCTCGACGTGGCCCGTGAAGCCATGCCGATGGCGAAGTCGGTCATCGACGAGTTGCGCCGATTGGGGCGCGCGGCGCAAACCGCCGAGATCACTGCCGCGCATCCGCTCACGCATTCGTGTGTATGATACACACGTGAAAAGCGCCGACCGGATCAAGCAGCTTCAGCAAGATGGTTGGGTGCTTCGCGCCGTGAACGGTTCGCACCACGTGTTCACCCACCCGACGCGGGGCGGCCATATCAGCGTACCGCACGCGAAGAAGGACTTGGGGACCGGGCTCGTCGAGAAATTGCTGAAGCAGGCTGGGCTGAAGTGAGGAAATTGCCATGAGATATCCCATTGCGATCGAGCCGGGAACTGCCACCACGGCATGGGGCGTTGTGGTGCCTGATCTGCCCGGTTGTTTCTCGGCGGGCGACACGATGGACGATGCCATCGTCAACGCGAGTGAGGCGATCACGGCATGGATCGAGGCGGTGCTGGATGATGGCGGCGATATCCCGATGCCTGGGGCGATTGATGCGCATCGCGCCAAGCGGGAATTCAAGGGATGGGTGTGGGCCTTGTCCGAAGTCGACGCATCGGTGTTGTCCGACAAGGCCGAACGAATCAACATCACCCTGCCCGCGCGCGTGCTCAAGCGCGTTGACGAGGCAGCGACCAGTTCGCATGAGAGCCGATCAGGATTTCTGGCTCGCGCCGCGCTGGAAGCAATCAGGCGGGGAGAACTCGCGCGGTAGTCCGTTGGAACGTGTCGTCAACCTGAATTCGTGATCCACCGCCCGTCCGACCGTGAGTGTGTCCCGGGGGCCTTCGCTGGTAATGTCGACTCCAACAGTTTGTAATACCGGAGCCCGACCATGAACGTGCTGACGCTAAAAATCCCCGAAGCGTTGGATGCCGGCCTGCAAGTCGCCAGCCGCACACCCGGCTTGTACAAGTCGGCCGTGGTGCGCGAGGCGCTGGAGCAGTCACTGGGCCGGCAGGCGGACCAAGCCGGTACAGCCGAGCGCTGGGTTGCGCAATGGCGGGGCCGCCTGTTGACGTCGCCACCAACAGGCAGGGGGAAAGACCAGGAAAGGGCAAGACGAAGCCGCAAGACGCGCGGCTTGCGCACCTCTTGGCCAAGCACCTTCGCTGAAGCAAGGTAGGTCGCGATGCGTTTGCTGCTGGATATCAATATCCTGCTCGATGTGGCTTTCAGCGGCCGGGCGAGGCGGCCACTTCGCAAGTCATCGCCCGTTGCGGCCGTGAGCACGAGGCGTGGCTGGCCTACCTGATCGAGCGCCAGCAGTCGGCAGCCCAAGCGCGTGAGTTCGTGCGCAGCTTGCTGGTGTGGACCGATGTGGCCGTGACGCAGCGCAGCGATGCCCTGCAGGCACTCGATTGGCCGATGCCGGACTACGAAGACGCGCTTCTGGCCGCTGCCGCCGTGGCCTGCGGCGCGCAGGTCATCATCACGCGCAACGTGCGCGACTTCAAAGGCGCACCGGTCCCTGCGATGACGCCCGAAGCGTTTATCCTGCAGCACTCGCCCGCACCGCCGCCAGCCCAGTCGTGCCGCCGCAAGCCACTCGCCACCTGAGATTGACATACAGACGGTGGCCGGAAGTGGGTCGTCGTCGGCCAGACCAGGGTAAGTCGCGCGGCAGCGAACACTTCGCGACGATAGGTTCGAACCGGGGCGATCCAGAATTTTTCGCCCGATCCGCATCGGCGATTCCGGAAGCCAATATTTACTTCGTGAGCCAACCGTCGGCGCCGATCCCCTGATCCGGGTGACCCCTGCCCCGCGCGCCAGCCTGGAGTGGCTTGTCGATCAGGTCGGCCTGCAGGCGCAGATGTTGACTCTGCTCAAGCAACCACAGAGCGAGTTGGGTGTGTCGCAGTACCGGTTCATCTGCCACAACATCGGCGTGTCGTCGAATACATTACCGCCGGGTGGCGGTGATGAAACGGGGGCGCTTCCAAGAGCAGGCATGGCGACAGAGATGCTGGCCGCAGCTCGCAGCGCTGACACGCGCACCTTGCTGGCGGTTGTGCCGAGAGTTGCCGAGCCGTGCAGACTTGACACCACTGCGCGTTGGCGCTTGCACCGCTGGCGCAAAATACCGTTTCAACAGTAACGACGCGTCGAGCGCCCAAGATGACGAACACCCCCCACGGCGCCAGCGCTGACGGCCTGTTCAGCCAAGCCCGGCAACTCGAACTCGGTGGCCTGCCGCAGCAAGCCGAACGGCTCTGCATGCGCGCACTCGAGCTTGAACCCGGGCATACGCAGGCGACGCTGCTTGCCGCCCGTTTCGCTGCATCTGGGCGCCAGTTCGCCCGCGCCGCGAAGCTGCTGCGGCAAGGCCTGGAACGGCATCGGGACGACACTGAATTGGCGATCCAGCTTGCACTCGCGCTCGCGGCGACCGACCGCCTTGGCGAGGCGATGACCACATTGGAGCAAGCCGTCGGCAGTCGTCCCGAAGCGCATGAGGCCTGGTTGTATCTGAGCCTTCTGCGCGACAGGATGGGCGATGCGCCGACCGCGCTGCAGGCCGCCTACCAGGCGGTGACGCGGGCTCAGCGCGCTGGCGAATGGCTTGACGATTCGTCGACGCCCGCAGGCCTGCTGCCGCTGGTGGTACGCGCCATCGAACGAGTTCGCCTGGGACGTCGGGAGCTGTTCTTCGGATCGTTGGCGGCGTTGCGCGAACAGCATGGTCATGCCGAACTGGCGCGCATGGATCGTGCGTTGAATGCGTACCTGGGCGAGCTGGAATTTGCGCCACCCAATCCGCACCAGCGTCCCAGGTTTTTCTATTTTCCCGACCTGCCTGGCACGGCCTATCACGACCCGGCGCTGCAACCCTGGTCAGGCGCCTTGCGCGAGTCGTTCGGTGCGATTCGTTCGGAGGCGCTGGCCGTGCTCGAAGCAGAGCGGCAATCCCTGCCCGACTTCATAACGACCTCGCAGCGAAGCGGTCAGCAAGAGTACCTCGACGGTGCCAACGCGGTGCCGCCGCGCTGGCAGGCATTCTTCTTCTACCGCCGGGGCCGGCGCTTCGATGCCAACCATGCGCGCTGCCCCGTTACCAGCGGCGTCCTCGAATCGGCGGCGCTGTGCCGCGTCGCTGACCAAGCGCCGGAGATCTGCTTTTCGGTGCTCGGCCCGGGCACCCACATCAAGCCGCACCATGGCGTCACGAACACGCGCCTTGTGATGCACCTGCCGCTGATCGTTCCGCCCGACTGCGCGCTGAACGTCTTTGGCGGTGGTGTTCACGCGTGGAAGGAAGGCGAGCTCGTGATGTTCGACGACACTTTTCTTCACGAGGCGTGGAACAGGTCGCTGGAGCCGCGCGTCGTGCTGTTGATGGATTGCTGGAGTCCGCACCTGAGCCCGGTGGAGCGCCTCGCCTGTACCCGGCTGATCGAGATGATCAGCAGCCTCAAGCCGCCCGGCCAGCCCCCTGCCGAAGCCCCATGAAAAAGGCCTGCCGAACGTCGGCAGGCCTTGGGTTGAAGTCTGGCGTCAGGCTCAGAACTTCAGCGACATGTTCGCGTACA
>CANJKD010000075.1 GCA_947474415.1 Burkholderiales bacterium
GAGCGTGACGATCACATCCACCGTGTGCGACCAGAACGAGCCGTCGCTCATCTGCGCCACGGCGACGAGTTGCTGCGACGTGGCGAGCCGGATGCGGGTTGAAACCACCGCCCGGCCGGCGCGCGGCCCGAGGCGAAACACCGCCACCTCGCGCTGCGGGTTGCTCTCGTTGAACACGGCGATGGCCTTGACATGGTCGGCCGCCGTCATCGGGCTTTGCACCGTCAGCGTGACCGGCACGGTGTTGCCGTTCTCGACCAGTGGCGCCACGTCGAGGTTGACGCGCCCGGCCCGCACCGGGGCACCAGCGGCGAAGTTGGCGATGGCGGCGCGCAATTCGTCGGCCGTGGCGAACGCGGGCCGGGCAACGATGCCGGCGCCGACGCCGAACGCGGCGGCGAGCATCAGGCGGCGGCGGTTGAAGGTGCGGGGGGTCATGCGATTCAGGGTTGGTTGTTCCGACGGCTCATTCGCGCAGGGTCTGCAGGAACGCCACCACGTCTTCCACCTGCTGCGCCGAAAACACCGGCTTGCCCTGCCAGGCGGCGCCCACTTGCATGTGCCCTTCGGCACGATAGTAGGCCGGCATGAAGCTGGCCGGGTTGACGCGGCGCGCGTCGACCAGCCGCAAGCGCAACTGGCCGGCCGAACCGCGCGCACCCGCACCGGCCAGGCTGGGCGCCAGCGTGCCCTGGAAGCGCTCGTCGGGGAACGGCCCGGTGTGGCACAGCAGGCACAGGCCGAGCTGGCGGTTGACGACGATGGCCCGGCCGCGCGCGGCATCGCCGGGCACGCCGGTCAAGGGGTTCGGGATGGCATCGCCGACGACCTCGTAGCCGAGGGCAGCCGAAGATGCAGATGCAGATGCAGACGCGGGCTGGGCGCTGGCCGATGACGCGCAGCACACCCACGCCAGGCAACACGCACCCCGCTTCGCTTGGCGCAGACGCTGCTTCATCGCTCGTGACACGTCACGCCTTCTTCAGGTTGTGGTTCTTCAACGGCAAGTCGCGGATGCGCTTGCCGGTGGCCGCGAAGATGGCGTTCAGCACCGCCGGTGCGGCGACCGCGATGGTGGGCTCGCCGACGCCGCCCCAGAACCCGCCCGAGGGCATCAGGATCGCCTCGACCGTGGGCATCTTGTCCATCTGCATGGCCGGATAGGTGTTGAAGTTGCTCTGCTCGATGCGCCCGTCTTTCACCGTGCAGCCACCGTACAGCGCCGCCGACAGGCCATAGGCGAACGAGCCTTCGACCTGGGCCGCGATCTGCTGCGGGTTGACCGCGTGGCCGGGGTCGGTTGCGGCCACGATGCGGTGCACCTTGAGCACACCCGCGTCGCTGACCGACACCTCCGCACACGCTGCCACGTAGCTGCCGAAGCCCATGATCTGCGCCAGGCCGCGGTGCACGCTCAGGCCGCCGACCTTGGGCGCGGGCTGGCCCCAGCCGGCGCGCTCGGCCACCGCGTTCAGCACCGCCAGGTGCTTGGGTGAACCCGCCAGCAACTTGCGCCGCAAGGCGAGCGGGTCCTGGCTCATGGCATGAGCCACCTCGTCGATGAAGCATTCGAGGTAGATCGCGTTCTGGTTCAGGTTCACGCCGCGCCAGAAGCCCGGCGGCACGTGCGGGTTGCGCATCGCATGGTCGACCAGCAGGTTCGGCACCGCATAGCCGAACGCGCCCTCGGCGCCACCCGCGTTCAGGCCCTGGAAGGTGACCGGGTCGCGGCCATTCTGCAGGCTCTGCGGGAGCAGGCCGGCCAGGATCGACTGGCCGGAGATGCGCACGTGCAAGCCGGTCAGGTTGCCCTGCGCATCAAGCCCGGCGCTCAGCTTGCACTGCGTTACGGGGTGGTATTTGCCGTGCTGCATGTCTTCTTCGCGCGACCAGATCAGTTTCACCGGCGTGCCCGGCATCTGCTTCGCGATGGCCACGGCCTGGTGCAGCCAGTCGTGCGCGCCGCGCCGGCCGAAGCCGCCGCCGGGGTTCAACTTGTAGACCTCGCACTGCGCGGTCGGCAGTCCCGAGGCCTCGGCCGTGGCGGCCAGTGCGGCCTCGCCGTTCTGCGTCGGGCACCAGACTTCGCAGCGCTCGGGGCTGCCCTTGTCGTTCAGCGTGAACCTTGCGGTGGCGTTCATCACCTCCATCGTGGCGTGGTTCTGGAACGGGTAGGAGTACACCGCCTCGACCTTGCGCACGGCAGCGGCGATGGCCTTGCGCGCATCGCCAGACTCATTGCCCACATAGGCCTGCGGCGCATCCAGCCCCTCTTTCAGGAAGGCCGCGATGCTGGCGCTCGACACCTTCGCGTTCGGCCCTTCGTCCCACTCGATGGGCATCGCGTCGAGCGCGGTCTTCGCGTGCCACCAGGTGTCGGCCACCACGGCGACGGCGCTGGCGCTGACCCGCACCACCTTCTTCACGCCGGGCTTGCCCATGATGGCGGTGGCGTCGAAGCGCTTCAGCGTGCCGCCGAACACCGGGCAGTCCTTGATCGCGGCGTTCAACAGGCCGGGCATCGTGAGGTCCATGCCGAAGACCTGCGCGCCATTCAGCTTGGCCCAGGTGTCGAGCCGTTTGACGGGCTTGCCGGCCACCTTCCAGGCCTTCGGGTCTTTCAACGCCACGTCGGCCGGCGGGGTGAGCCTGGCCGCAGCCGCCGCAACCTTGCCGTAGCTGGTGCTGCGGCCGGTGGGCATGTGGGTGATCACGCTCGCGGCCGCGCTGCATTCGGCCACCGGCACCTGCCATTCGTTCGCGGCGGCCTGCACCAGCATCATGCGGGCCGTGGCGCCACCCTTGCGAACATAGTCGTGCGACTCGCGGATGCCGCGGCTGCCGCCGGTGGAAAAGTTGCCCCAGACGCGGTTGCGCGCCAGGTTCTGGCCCGGCGTCGGGTACTCGGTGCTGACCTTGGCCCAGTCGCACTCCAGCTCCTCGGCGACGAGCTGCGCCAGGCCGGTCAGCGTGCCCTGCCCCATCTCGGTCCGCACAACGCGGATCACCACGGCGTCGTCGGGCCGGACCACGACCCAGGCGTTGACTTCCGGTGCCGCAAGTGTCGAGGTCTTGGGGGACGCGGTGGCCGAGGTGGCAGGCACGGCACCTTGCGCCATCGCCTTGTTGCCGAACGCCACATGGAAGCCGATCACGAGGCTGCCGGCCGCCACGGCGGAGCCGCCGATGAAGCCGCGCCGCGTGGTGGCTGGCCCGGCCGGCATCGACGTCACGGGCGTTGACGGGGTCGGCCTCATGCGGCGCTCCCGGAGGCCTGCTTGATCGCGGCGCGCACCCGGTTGTAGGTGCCGCAGCGGCAGATGTTGGTCATCGCGGCATCGATGTCGGCATCGGTCGGCTTCGGCGTGGTCTTGAGCAACGCGGCGGCCGCCATGATCATGCCGCTCTGGCAGAAGCCGCATTGCGGTACGTCGAGCGCGGCCCAGGCGAGCTGGACCGGGTGCGTCACGCTCGCAGACAGGCCTTCGATGGTGACAACCCTTTCGGTGGCGGCGACGCTGCCCACCGGCCGCACACACGAGCGCGTGGGCACGCCGTCGATGTGCACCGTGCAGGCGCCGCACAGCGCGATGCCGCAGCCGTACTTGGTGCCGGTCAGCCCGAACTGCTCGCGCAGCACCCAGAGCAAGGGCGTGTCGGCCTCGGCCTGGTGTTCGCGCGGGCTTCCGTTCAGGTTCAACATCGGCATCGCTGTTCTCCAGGGGCGAGCCAGCATAGCGGGGTGGGCGCCGGGCGTTGTGACGATGCCGAATACCCTGGCCCGAGCGCGGGCACAGGCCGTAGTGGCCCGAAAAATCAGGGCGATGCGCAGCCCCGATCTGCGCCACCGCCTGGTGGCCATCCTTGGGGGCGCGATGCGCTGAGCTGCTCGCGCCAGATGTCGCTGGGCGATCGCGCCACGGCCATCATGCTGGAAGCCGCACCGCGCGTGTTCCGTGCCGCGACGGCGGCCAGCAGCGGCCGCGTGATCGACATGGCTGGCGACACCGTGCCGGCGGTGTTCGGTACCGCGACCGGCGCCGTGACCAAGCAGGCCGACCGCACGGTCTGTGGCGACGGCGAGAACATCGCCGCGCGGCTCGGGGGGCTAGCCGGGCCAGGCGCCATCCAGGTGTCCGAATCGATCCGCATTGCGGTCGCTGCCCAGGTGGCGGCACGCTTCGAAGAACGAGGCCAGCAGACCAACGCCACGCAGTTGCTGGAGCGGCGCGTGACCGATCACCTGGCGGCCGGCTATGTGCGCACCTCGGCCCCCGAACCCGGCCAGCGCGCCGATGCCTTCTGCATTGAACGCATTGCAGTGGCCGCGATGATCAACGCGGCCACCACGCTCTGCAACGACTCGCCGAGCGTTACCCGGAAGCGCTGGCTCAGTACCGAGCGGCCGGCGGCGAGCAACTTCGCACGTTGAACGGCATCTCCCTCGCGAACGTGAAGCGGGGCCGCGCCACCGAGGCCGCACCGCCGGGCGCACGCGCCAAGGCCAGCGGCGTGGGCTCGCGCGCGAACATCGTGGACAGCGGCACCGAGAATGCGGTCGATGCGCTCGACGCGCTCGACCGGCGGGGCGAATACAGGACCGTGCCGTGCGGCTGCGCGGGGCGACGCCGCCGTGTGCGGCCTGTCGCTCGGTGGGTTCTGGTGGCCGATCAGCGCGCGTGCGTCACGCCGCCATCGACGACCAGGGTCGAGCCCATCACATAGTCACCGGCGCGCGACGCGAGGTAGATCGCCGCGCCGGCCATGTCGTCATCGCAGCCGATGCGCCCGGCGGGAATGTGCTTGGCGGCTTCTTCGGCCTGGTCGCGGGCGACCTTGTTCATCTGCGACGCGAACGCGCCGGGGGCGATGGCGCTCACCACGATGCCGTCTTGCGCCAGACACAGCGCCATGCGGCGCGTGAGCTGGATCAACCCGGCCTTGCTGGCGGCGTAGGAATAGGTTTCCTGCGGGTTCACCAAAATACCGTTGATCGAGGCGATGTTGATGACCTTCGCCGGCCGGGTTTTCGCCGATTCACGCAAGGGCCCGATCAGCGCCTGGGTCAGGAAGAACGGCGCCTTCAGGTTCAGGTCCAGGACCTTGTCCCAACCGCTTTCGGGGAAGGTGTCGAAGGTCTAGCCCCAAGCGGCGCCAGCGTTGTTGACGAGGATGTCGAGCGTGGCATCGCAATCGGCCGCCTTGCGCGACGAGATATAGACCTTGGCGCCTTCGCCAGGCACAAGCCCCTTGCGGGCCTTGTGTCCGGGCTCAGAGTGCCGCGTCTTTCAGCTTCTTCAACGCACGGGTCTTGATCTTGACCGTGGCGGGCTTGGCGGCGAACACGCGTTCCTGCTTCGTAAACGGGTCGATGCCAGTGCGCTTCTTCTTGGCGGCCACCTTGATGACGTTGACCTTCAGCAGGCCGGGCAGCATGAACGAGCCCAGGCCCTTCTTGTGCAGCGATGCCAGCATCGTGGCTTCGAGCGACGCGATCACGGCCTTCACGGCCTTCACCTCAACCGCGGCCATCTCGGCCAGGTGAGCGACCAGGCTGGTCTTGTTGAACGCGGTCTTGATGGGCTTCACGGTGGCCGTGGTCTTGGCGGGCGCTGCAGCCTTCACGGCCTTCACCGCCTTGGCCACCTTTTTCGCAGGCACAGCGGCCTTCACGATTTTCTTTGCGGGGACCGCGCTCTTGGCGCGGGCCGGGGTCATCGTCTTCTTTGCAGTTGCCATGGGGTGATGTGTCCTGAGTATTGAAAGATGCCCGCATTCGCGAGCGTCGGGATTCTAGGCGCCGACTCTCTGGGTGGCTCTGTGGCACCGACGCTCCGGCTCGCCCCGAGGCGGATTCACGCCGCAGGCGCACTCAACCCGGCCGCCACGGCTTGCGCGCGCGCGGCGTGTATCGCCGCGCCCAGCGCCGGCCCCTTGAGCCCGCTCGCGGTGGCTTGTGCGGCCACGCTCGCCGTGTCCACGGCCACTGCGAGTGCCAAGGCGTGAGCCAGCCGTTCCCGCTGCGGGTACGGCGCTTCACTCAGGCCAAGTCGGCCGCGCGCATCGCACTCGCAGGCCAGCAGCGCGTCAGTGAAACGTTCCGGCCGGCGCAACGCATCGCAGCGCTCCAGCAGGCGCATCACGGCGGCGGCACCGAACTCGGCGCTGCGGTGTACGTTGCCGTGTTCACGCGCGACCACATCGGCCAGTTCGCGGCAGGCCGCAGGCACGCGCAGCCGCTCGCAGACCTTGCGCACCAGGTCGGCACTGCGCTGCTCGTGTCCGTGGTGGCGCGGCAGCACGTCGGCCGGCGTGGTGCCCTTGCCGAGGTCGTGGCCGAGGCAGGCGAAGCGCACGGCCAAGCTGCCGTGCAAGCGCGCCGACATGTCGAGCACCATCATCAAGTGCACGCCGGTGTCGATCTCGGGGTGATAGTCGGCGCGCTGCGGCACACCCCACAACCGATCGACCTCGGGCAACAGCCTGGCCAGCGCGCCGCACTCGCGCAGCACCTCGAACATGCGCGAAGGCTTGTTCTCCATCAAGCCGCGCGCCAGTTCCTGCCAGACACGCTCAGCCACCAGCGCATCGACCTCGCCCTGTGCGACCATCTCGCGCATCAGCTGCATGGTTTCATCCGCGACCGTGAAGTCGGCAAAGCGCGCCGCAAAGCGCGCCAGCCGCAGGATGCGCACCGGGTCTTCGGCAAAGGCCGGCGACACATGGCGCAGCAGCCTGGCCGCGAGGTCACGCTGGCCGCCGTGCGGGTCGATCAGCGCGCCGGATTCGTCTTGCGCGATGGCGTTGATGGTCAGGTCGCGCCGGGCCAGGTCTTGTTCCAGCGTGACGTTCGGGTCGGCATGGAACTGGAAGCCACGGTAGCCCGGCGCGGTCTTGCGCTCGGTGCGCGCGAGCGCATGTTCTTCGCGTGTTTGAGGGTGCAGGAAGACCGGAAAGTCTTGCCCGACGGCGATGTAGCCGGCGGCAATCAACGCCTCGACATCGGCACCCACCAGCAGCCAGTCGCGGTCGGCGCTCTGGCGGCCGAGCAAGGCATCCCGAACCGCGCCGCCAACGAGATAGCGCTGCATCAGGCCTGGCTTCGATAGGGCTCGTCGAAGGGCAGGAAGTCGTGCTCGTCCAGCGCCGCTGCGACCCACTGCCGCATCGCCGGCGTTGCTTCGATGCGGGCCATGTAGGCGGCCACCGCAGCCGGCACCGGCAACGCATAGGTGCGCAGGCGCGTGACGACCGGCGCGAAGTACGCATCGGCGATGCCGAACGCGCCAAACAGGAACGGCCCGCCGCTCTGGTCGAGCTGCTGCTGCCACATCGAGTTGATGCGCGCCAGGTCTTGCGCCAAGCTGGGCTCGTCGCGCAGCAGCCGAGCGCCGACCTCGGGCAACTCGGCCTCGATGTTCATCGGGCAGCCCTTGCGCAAGGCCTGGAAACCGCTGTGCATCTCGGCGCACAGCGAACGGGCCCGCGCACGGGCCTTCGCGTCGGCGGGCCAGAGCCGCTTGTCGGGAAACTTGTCGGCCAGGTATTCAGCGATGGCAAGCGTGTCCCAGACCGCGAAGCCGTCATCGACCAGCAGCGGCACCTTGGCCGTGGGTGAAACCGCTGCCAGCGCGGTCTTGAACGGCGAGCCGGGCTCGAAGTTCATACGCAGCGGCACTTCCTCGAACGCGATGCCGGCCTGGGTCATCAGCAGCCATGGGCGCAGCGACCAGGACGAGTAATTCTTGTTGCCGATGTAGAGCTGCATGCTGCTTCCTTGTGTCACGGCAAGTCCTTGTTCGCCACCAACGCATTCGCATCTGCCGGCCCGATGCCCCGCCCCAGCCGCGCCTTCAACGAAGCCGGTTGGCCACCCAGCAACGCGGCGTAGTAGCTGCCATTGCTGAGCACTTTCTTGACATAGTCGCGGGTCTCGGCGAACGGGATGTTCTCGGCCCAGGCGGCCGTCTCGAGCAGCGGGCCTTCACGCCACTTGCGCGGGCGGCCGGGGCCGGCGTTGTAGGCGGCCGCAGCCATGGCCTGCGAGCCGCCGAAGTCATCGAGCACGAGCTTGAGGTAGGCGGTGCCGATTCGGATGTTGGTGTCGCGGTCGGCGATCAGTTCGGGCGTGTAGGGCAGGCCGATCTTCTTCGCCGTCCAGCGTGCCGTGGCCGGCATCACCTGCATCAGCCCCGAAGCGCCGGCGCCCGAGCGCGCGTCCATGATGAAGCGCGATTCCTGGCGGATCAGCCCGTACACATAGGCCGGGTCGAGCCCGATCTCGCGCGAGCGGGCTGTGATGTCATGGCGGAACGGCGTCGGGAAGCGCTGCTCGATGTCGA
>CANJKD010000076.1 GCA_947474415.1 Burkholderiales bacterium
CAGCTCTACCGCACCGATCTGACCCGTTCCAGTGATACCGCCGACAGCCTGCTGAAGCGGCTCAACGTCGTCGACGCGCCTGCCGCCCTGTTCCTGCGTACCGACCCGACCGCGCGCAAGGTGCTCGAAGGCCGAAGCGGCAAGATGGTACAGGTGCAGACCGACGAGTCGGGCGCCGTGACTGAACTAGTGGTGCGCTACGCTGCCACTAACGCGGAGCAACTGGCCACGCACTTCACCCGGCTGCGCATCACGCGCGTCGCCGGCAAACTGCTCGCCACGCTGGAAACCGCGCCGCTGGCATCGCAGGTTCGCATGGGCAGCGGCACGATTCGCAGCTCGCTGTTCGCTGCCACCGACGACGCCCGCATTCCCGATAACGTGGCCACCCAACTGGCCGAGGTGTTCGCGACCGACCTTGACTTCCATCGCCAATTGCGCAAAGGCGATACCTTCTCGGTGATCTACGAAGCGCTGACGGCCGATGGCGAACCCATCACCTGGGGCTCGGCTGCGGGCCGGGTATTGGCAGCCGACTTCGTCAATGATCGCAGAGCCTATTCGGCGGTCTGGTTCAAGA
Organism: Burkholderiales bacterium; assembly: GCA_947474415.1. Lineage (GTDB taxonomy): Bacteria > Pseudomonadota > Gammaproteobacteria > Burkholderiales > Burkholderiaceae_C > LMDS01. Next base: position 581 of record CANJKD010000076.1, read on the forward strand.
GCGCACAGGGCAAGGGCGCGTACTACAGCTTCGACGGCCAAAGCAAGAAGCGCGCTTTTCTCGCCAGCCCGATGGAGTTTTCACGCGTGACTTCGGGCTTCGCGATGCGCCTGCACCCGATCCTGAACAGCTGGAAGAAGCACAAGGGCGTGGACTACGGTGCGCCCAGTGGCACGCCGGTGCGCGCCGTGGGTGATGGTGTGGTCGAGTTCGCCGGGCGGCAAAACGGCTACGGCAATGTGCTCGAAATCAGGCACAGCAACCAGCGGTCCACCTTGTACGCCCACCTGAGCCGCATCGATGTGCGGCGGGGCCAGCACATTGAACAGGGACAACGCGTCGGCACCGTCGGAGCCACCGGCTGGGCTACCGGCCCACACCTGCACTTCGAAGTCAAGGTAAACGGCACGCAACAAGACCCGATGTTTCTTGCCAGAGCGTCTGAAACGGTTCCGCTGAGTGCTACCGCGCTGGTCGAGTTCGCCCAATTGGCGCGCAGCGCGAAGGGCCAGCTTGAAGTGGCCGACAGCGTCGCGCGGACGGGCGCCTTCGCCGAGTGACAGGCTTGATTCGCAAGCAGCCGAAGGGGTCGACGCTGTCGGCCCTTCTTGTTTGCGATTGCGATTGCGATTGCGATTGCGGTTGCGCAGTCGCCTTCGGCACATGACCGAGCTGTACATCGGCCTGATGTCGGGCACCTCGCTCGACGGCGTGGACGGTGTGCTGCTGGACCTGGCGCCCGGCAGCGCACAGACGCTGTCAGTGCTGGCGCATGAACATCGCCCGCTGCCCACCGAACTGGCTGCCGAACTGCTCGCGCTCAGCACCCCAGGCGACAACGAGCTGCACCGCGCCGCGCTGGCCGGTAATGCATTGACGCAAGCGTATGCAGAAGTCGTGCGTGCATTGTTGGTCGCAACCGGCGTGAAGGCAGGCCAGGTTCTGGCCATCGGCGCACATGGCCAGACCGTGCGCCACCGGCCCGGTGAATTCGATGGCACGGGCTACACGCTGCAGTTGGGCAGCCCGGCACTGCTGGCAGAACTGACCGGCATCGACGTGGTGGCCGACTTGCGCAGCCGAGACGTGGCGGCCGGCGGCCAGGGCGCACCGCTGGTGCCGGCGTTTCACCGCGTGGTATTCGGGCGCGAGCGCGAGGCGGTCGGTGTGCTCAATATCGGTGGCATCGCCAACCTGACAGCCTTGCACGCAGACGGCCGCACGAGCGGTTTTGATTGCGGCCCGGGTAACGCGCTGATGGACCACTGGTGCCGTGAAAACACGGGCCAGGCCTTCGATGCGGGCGGTGCCTGGGCGGCGTCAGGCAAGGTCATCGAACCCTTGTTGGCCGCAATGCTCGGCGAAGCCTTCTTCGGCCTGCCACCACCGAAAAGCACTGGCCGTGACCTGTTCCACCCTGCCTGGCTGAATCGGCATTTGCAAGCCAATGGCAGGCTTCGCCCGCCAGATGTGCAGGCCACGCTGGCGGAGCTCACCGCCAGTAGCTGCGCCCTGGCGGTCTTGCAATATGCAGGCACCGCGCAGGAACTGCTTGTGTGTGGCGGCGGGGCGCTGAACCATCACCTGATGACCCGCCTGAAGGCACTGCTGCCCGCCATGAACGTTTCGCCGACCGACGCGCGTGGTTTGCCTGCGATGCAGGTCGAAGCCAGCGCCTTCGCGTGGCTGGCATGCGCTTTTCGCCGGCATGAATGCGCGAACCTGAGCGCTGTGACCGGTGCAGCCGGGCCACGCCGGCTCGGCGCGCTGTACCCGGCCTGAACCGCCCGATCAATCGTGCGACGGACGAAGCTGCACGTCCGCTATACGATTGAAAAAGCCGCCCTGGGGCGGCTTCATGCGACACGGGGAGGACTCAGGCCGAGAAGCTCGAGCCACACCCGCATGTGGTTGTGGCATTCGGATTCTTGATCACGAACTGCGCGCCCTGCAAATCGTCCTTGTAGTCGATCTCGGCGCCGGCCAGGTATTGCAGGCTCATCGCGTCAATCAGCAAGGTGACACCGTTCTTGTTCATCTGCGTGTCGTCGTCATTGACGATTTCATCGAAGGTGAAACCGTACTGGAAGCCGGAACAGCCGCCTCCTTGAACGAAAACACGGAGCTTCAATTCCGGGTTGCCCTCTTCATCGACCAGTTCTTTCACCTTGTTCGCCGCGCTGTCGGTGAACACCAACGGCACCGGTGGTTCGGCATCAAGTTGGGAAAGGTCTTGGATATTTTCGGCCACTGCGCTCATGTAGAACTCCTGCGGCAAGATGCCACGCCGCTCATTATCAGGGATTCCGGCAAACCCGCCAGCGGCGGGGTCTTTGACCCGAAACCGCGTCGTGGGCCCTCGTGAAAGTTCCCGTTCGAATCCGGAGAGGGGCTGATCATCGCTGATCGGACCCTTCCCACACCACCCAGTATGCGGGTCCGCACCGGGCGGCTCGAGTAGTTGAGGTCAGGAGAATTTCAGGTCTCACAGACGGTCGACGCAGGCGGTCGGAGCATCGCGCAGTTCAGTTGCATGCGGCTGGTGCGCCACCAGCGTCGGGCATTGGCAGCGATGACCGCCGCCGCTTCCGCGCTGGCCTCGAGTTCGCGCAGCAGCAATTCACTTCGCTTGCTGTGGTCGGCTCGCGGAAGGACTTGCACCTCCAAGAGTGCGCCCATGCTGGGCGCACAAAACAAAGGCCACCCAAAGGTGGCCTTGAAGAACTGTCTCTTTCTCGAACTGGATCAGCGCTTGCTGAACTGCTTACGACGGCGAGCGCCGTGGAAGCCAACCTTCTTGCGTTCCACTTCGCGCGCATCACGCGTCACGAAGCCAGCATGCTTGAGCGGCGGCTTGAGGGTTTCGTCGTAGTCGATCAGTGCGCGGGTGATGCCGTGGCGCACGGCACCGGCCTGGCCCGACTCGCCGCCACCTTTCACGGTGACCTTGACGTCAAATGCGGCGTCGTTGGCGGTCAGCACCAGCGGCTGGCGCACGACCATGATCGAGGTCTGACGGCCGAAATACTCGTTCACGGCCTTGCCGTTCACGATGATCTGGCCGGTGCCCTTCTTGATAAAGACGCGTGCCACCGAAGACTTGCGGCGGCCGGTTCCGTAGTTCCAAATTCCGATCATTGCCGCTCCTTAGAGTTCGAGCACTTTGGGCTGCTGAGCAGTGTGCGGGTGCGAGGCACCGGCATAAACCTTCAGCTTCTTCACCATCGCGTAGCCCAGCGGACCCTTCGGAAGCATGCCTTTGACGGCCTTCTCGATGGCGCGGCCAGGGTGCTTGGCCTGCATGTCCTTGAACTTCGTGGCGTGAATACCGCCCGGGTAGCCCGAGTGACGGTAGTACACCTTATCGTTCGCCTTGTTGCCGGTGACCCGGATCTTTTCGGCATTGACGATGATGATGAAATCACCGGTGTCGACGTGGGGCGTGTAGATGGGCTTGTGTTTGCCGCGCAAGCGGAGGGCGACTTCACTGGCCACCCTTCCGAGGACCTTATCGGTCGCGTCAATCACGAACCACTCATGCACCACTTCGGCCGGCTTGGCGCTGAAGGTTTTCATGGGAGTTAAGCGAGTTGGTTTGTCAGCCCCCCAACCTTCGCAAAGCGCTGGCTGGTTCGTTTCGCGATCGGTCCGCTTCGAATCTCGGCGGGCTCTCACGCTGATCGCCGGCCCGCTTGGCGGGAGGCGCCTTCCTTGGGGGCAAATTTCAAGGTAGCCTGAGAGTGTATCACGGAGTCAACCCAAGGTTAGTGCTGCGCCGCAGCATTTTCGAGTGCGCTCCCCAAACAACTCCCGTAAACTGGTATTTACCCTATAACGGAAGGACAGCGCCATGAGCGTTCCTGACCGCACCAACACCGCTCTACCCGAGAACGAAGCGAGGACACCGACTGCGGCGGCTTCGGTGCCGCTTGCGCCGAGGGCTGCGCCCAACTGGACCTGGGTGCCAATTCGTTCCCTCACACCTCGCCATCGCGAACGCATCGCCGCACACCTGATCGCGCTGCAAAGCAGTGATCGCTATCTTCGCTCCGTCTACCCGGCAACAGATGGGCAAATCTCGAACTATGTCGACATGCTTGATTTCGAGCATGACGAGGTGTTCGGAATCTTCAGCCGCCGGCTCGAACTGATTGCCATGGCTCACCTTGCACACCCCGTGGCAACAACTACCGTCGGCCGCCCGACGATGTCCGAGTTCGGCGTCTCGGTACTGCCGCATGCCAGTAACCGCCGTTTCGGCAAGCGCCTGTTCGAACACGCCGTACTGCATGCCCGCAACCGGGGCGTCGAGACCTTGTTCGTCCACGCCTTGAGCGAGAACCGCGCCATGCTCAGGATAGCCCGTGATGCCGGCTCCACCGTCGAGCGCGCTGGTTCGGAGTCAGAGGCATGGCTCAAGCCGCCGCCCGACACCCTGGCCTCGCACGTCGGAGAGTTGGTCGGGCACCAAGCTGCTGAACTGGACTATCGGTTCAAGTTGCATGCACGGCAGGTCAGCACTCTGCTCGATGTGGTTGCCGAGGTCAAAACTTCACTCGCCAAAGCGGCGCACGTCGCAGAGGAATGAGCCTCGCGGGCGGCGTGCATTCGTCACGCGAACCTGAACACAGTTCCCATCGGCCTCCGGTCGGGGCACTGCGCCTGTCAGGAACCGACGCGATTCCGCTACAGTTGATGAGTGGTCCGTGTCATGCCGACGCGGTCGCAGGTTTCTGCCCCCGGATTGCGCCGCTCGACATGCAAACCCTCCCCTGGCTCGTCGCACTCATTGCCCTGACTCTGCTGGCGACTGGCTTGGGCGCCTGGGCATTGATGCGCAAACCGCAAAAGGCTGTCGGCTTGCCCACGGAATGGGCCTTGGCAGCGCGCCCTGTATTTTCCAGCGATGAGCGCCGTGTATACCGCCTTTTGCGGGAAGCGCTGCCTCACCACATTGTGTTGTCGAAACTCCCGCTTGTGCGATTTTGCCAACCCACCGACCCGAACGAGGTGCGCTACTGGTTTGACCTGCTTGGCTCCAGCCACGTGACCTTCGCCGTGTGCAGCGCCAACGGCCGTGTGCTCGCCGCAATCGACCTCGACACCGACCGCGGCCATTCGCGTCGCCTGATCCAGATCAAGCAGTCCGTGCTCAGCGCCTGCCGCGTGCGCTACCTGCGCTGCCCGGTCGACCACATGCCCACGGTCGGCGAGATCCAGTTGCTGGTGCCGAGTGCTGCAGCCCCGGCGCGCGGCCCGCAGCCGGCGCCAGCACCGCCCGCGCACCTGCACCACGCGCGCGACACGCTGGCGACCGCAGTCGCCACACGCCGCGCAGAGCGAACCGCGCTGTGGCAAGACTCCACCGTCTTCCAGGACTCGTTCTTCGCGCCGGATGCCCGCATGGACAGCCTCGGCAGCAGTGAATTCGGCTCGCTGGGTCATGCGACTCCGGCGTCGCGCGGCCCAGTACGCACGCCCGGCAGCTTTGCCCCGCACGGCGACAATCATGGCGCACCGCAGATCACCGAAGAAGATGGAGTGGGCGGCGGGGTCGTGGTTGACCCGCCGCGATTTTCGAGCGCCGCAGGCGGCTGAAGCCCGCGTGCGCTGCACGCGTACGATGCTGCCATGACACCACAGGCCGCCGACACCCCCTATGCCGGGCTCAGCCCGGACACCGTTCTCGACGCACTCGACGCCGTGGGCCTGCGCGGTGACGGCCGGCTGATCCAGCTCAACTCGTACGAGAACCGCGTGTTCCAGGTCTTTCTGGAAGACGGCCGCGTCGTGGTCGCCAAGTTCTACCGCCCCGGCCGCTGGGCCGACGCGCAAATTCTCGAAGAACACGGCTTCGGCGCCGAACTCGCGGCGCAAGAGATTCCGGTCGCGGCGGCCTGGCCGCTGCTGATCGATACCGGGTCTCGCCACGCGAGTTCGGTCGAACTCATCGGCGCCACGCTGGGCCGTTTCGATACGCCGCTTGGCGCCTATCGGTTCGCCGTCACGCAGCGCCTGGCCGGCCGCGCGCCCGAGCTCGAAGAGTCCGGCACACTCGAATGGATCGGTCGCTTCATCGGACGCATGCATGCCGTCGGCTCCACATCCACGTTCCGGCACCGGTTGACCATGGATGCGAAGACATTCGGCATCGACAACCGCGACTGGCTGCTGGCCCAAGACCTGATCCCGCCCGACGCGCTACCGGCCTGGCGTGACATCACCCAGACTGCCCTGGCTGCAGTGCAAGCCGCGTTCGACCAAGGCGCTCCGCCGCGCCAGCTGCGCCTGCACGGCGACTGCCACCTCGGCAACGTTCTTTGGGCCGCCGACGGCCCCCACTTCGTTGACCTCGACGATGCGGTCACCGGGCCCGCCGTGCAAGACCTGTGGATGCTCCTGTCGGGCGACCGCGCAGCCATGACACGGCAACTCGCGGCCGTGCTCGACGGCTACGAATCCTTCATGGACTTCGACTGGCGCGAACTGCGCCTGGTCGAACCCTTGCGTACCTTGCGCATGATCCACCACAGTGCCTGGATCGCGCGGCGCTGGAGCGACCCAGCCTTCCCGGTCGCGTTCCCGTGGTTCGAAAGCCCGTCGTACTGGGCCGAACAGACGACGCGGCTGCGCCAGCAGGTCGAGGCCATGGCCGAGCCGCCGCTCGGTTGAAAGACGGCCCCAAGGCGCCTCCGGCACCGCCCCCCGAGGGGAGCTCGGGCCGCAGAGGGCCACGCAGTGGGCCTCTGCGTGGCCCATGGCGGCCCGGCGCTGGCCCGAGGTCAGCCCACAAGCAGCGCGTTGACGCGCTTCACGTAGGCCGTCGGGTCTTCGAGCTGCCCACCTTCTGCAAGCAGCGCCTGGTCGAACAGGATGTGCGCCAGATCATCGAAATGCGGGCTCGCTTCCAATTGCCTGACGAGCGCGTGCTCGGCATTCACTTCCAAGGTCGGCAATGACTTCGGCGCGGTCTGCCCGGCCTGCTTCAGCATGCGCGCAAGGTGCGCGCTCATGTCACCCTCCTCCACCACCAGGCAGGCCGGTGAGTCGACCAGCCGTGTCGTGATGCGAACGTCTTTCGCACGGTCCTTCAGTGCCTCCTTGAGGCGATCCAGCACCGGCTTGAAGGCAGTGGCGGCCTCCTCAAGCTGCTTCTTCTCGGCCTCGTCCTGCAAGCCGCCCAGATCGACCGCGCCCTTCGCCACGCTTTGCAGCGGCTTGCCGTCGAACTCGTACAGGTGGCTGAGCAGCCATTCATCAACACGGTCGATCAGCAGCAGCACCTCGATGCCCTTCTTGCGAAAGATTTCGATCTGCGGGCTGTTCTTGGCCGCAGCCAGGCTGTCGGCGGTGATGTAGTAGATGGCCTCCTGGCCCTCCTTCATGCGCGCCACGTACTCGGTCAGTGACACGCCTTCGTCAGCCTGCGTGGTGGCGAAGCGCAGCAGCTTGGTCAGCCGGTCATGGTTCGCGTGGTCTTCGCCCACGCCCTCCTTCAGCACCGTGCCGAAGTCAGCCCAGAACGCGGCATAGCGCGCGCGCTCGGCCGCGTCTTCGTTGTCGGCCAGGCCCTCCAGCATCGACAGCACACGCTTCGTCGAGCCTTCGCGAATCGCCTTCACGTCGCGGCTTTCCTGAAGCAGTTCGCGCGACACGTTCAGCGGCAGGTCGGCGCTGTCGATCACACCCTTCACGAAGCGCAGGTACACCGGCAGCAGCGCTTCGGCGTCGTCCATGA
>CANJKD010000077.1 GCA_947474415.1 Burkholderiales bacterium
CGTGAAGTCGACGGCGGCTCCGAGACATTGAAGCTCAGCCTGCCGGCCATCATCACCACGGATTTGCGCCTGAACGAGCCGCGCTACGTCACCCTGCCCAACATCATGAAGGCCAAGAAGAAGGTGATGGAAGTGTTCAAGCCTGCCGACCTCGGCGTGGACGTCAAAGCGCACCTCAAGACCCTGAAAGTCAGCGAGCCCCCGAAGCGCAGCGCCGGGATCAAGGTGCCCGATGTCGCCACGCTGGTTTCCAAACTCAAGAACGACGCGAAGGTCCTATGAACAACCCGTACGCGCACATTCGTTCACTGCCCCCCATGGGGCGCAGGTCTCCAAGGGCCACGCAGGGGCCTCTTTGTGGCCCCATGACGGCGCGGCGGGAATCCTGACATGACGACGCTGGTTATCGCCGAACACAACAACGCGACCGTCAAAGGCGCCACGCTCAACACCGTCACCGCTGCCTTGCAGTGCGGCGGTGACGTCCACGTGCTGATCGCCGGCTCGAACGCCGGAGCCGCAGCAGCAGCCGCTGCGCAGATCGCCGGTGTGAGCAAGGTGCTGCACGCCGACGGCGAACTCTTCGCTCACAGCCTGGCCGAGAACATTGCGGCTCAGGTGCTGGCGCTCGCGAAGGGCTACAGCCACCTGCTGTTCCCGGCCACCGCCGCCGGCAAGAACGTCGCGCCACGCGTGGCGGCCAAGCTCGATGTCGGACAGATCTCCGACATCACCAAGGTGGACAGCCCCGATACCTTCGAGCGCCCGATCTACGCCGGCAACGCCATCGCCACGGTGCAGAGCCTGGACGCGATCAAGGTCATCACCGTACGCACGACCGGCTTCGACCCGGCGGCAGCCACCGGTGGCAGCGCCGCCATCGAGGTCATCAGCGGTGTGGCCGACAGTGGCAAGTCCGCCTTCCTCGGCAGCGAGATCGCCCGGAACGACCGGCCGGAACTGACTGCCGCGAAGATCATCGTCTCGGGTGGCAGAGCCTTGGGCTCCAGTGACAAGTTCAACGAGGTGCTGACGCCGCTGGCCGACAAGCTCGGCGCCGCACTCGGTGCGAGCCGCGCGGCGGTTGACGCTGGCTATGCGCCGAACGACTGGCAAGTGGGCCAGACCGGCAAGATCGTCGCACCGCAACTCTACATCGCCGCCGGCATCAGCGGGGCGATCCAGCACCTGGCGGGCATGAAGGATTCGAAGGTGATCGTGGCCATCAACAAGGACCCCGAAGCGCCGATCTTCAGCGTCGCCGACTACGGGCTGGAGGCGGACCTGTTTGTCGCGGTGCCGGAGTTGGTGGCGGCCCTGAGCTGACCGCCACCGCGCCAAAACGCAGATCCCGCAGGGCGCGCAACGCAGGTTGTCGCGCCCTCGTTTATTCGGAAACACAACATGACTTACCGCGCCCCGATCAACGACATGCTGTTCTGCATGAGGGAACTTGCCGGTCTCGAAAACGTGGCGAAGCTGCCGGGCTTTGAAGATGCCGGCATAGAGACGGCGCGGGCCGTGCTTGAGGAATGTGCCAAATTCAACGAGGGCGTGGTCGCACGGTTGAATTGGGAAGGCGACAGGAACCCGTCGTCGTGGAAAGACGGTGTGGTCACCACGACGCCGGGCTTCAAGCAGGCCTTCCGCCAGTTTGGTGAAGGCGGCTGGCAAGGCCTGCAGCACCCCGCTGAATTTGGTGGCCAGGGCTTGCCCAAGACCATCGGCGCCGCCTGCATCGAAATGCTCAACAGCGCGAACTTGAGCTTCGCACTGTGCCCGCTGTTGACCGACGGCGCGATTGAAGCGCTGCTGACAGCGGGTTCAACCGAGCAGCAGGCGCTGTACCTGCCGAAGATGATTGCCGGGGAATGGACAGGCACGATGAACCTGACCGAACCGCAGGCTGGCTCCGATCTTGCCGCAGTCCGCACCCGTGCCGAGCCGAAACCCGATGGCAGCTACCTTGTTTTCGGCACCAAGATCTACATCACCTACGGCGAGCACGACATGGCGCCGAACATCGTGCACCTTGTGCTGGCACGCGTGAGCGGCGCGCCCGAGGGCGTGAAGGGCATCAGCCTGTTCATCGTGCCGAAGTTCTTGGTGAATTCTGACGGCTCGCTCGGTGCGCGCAACGATGTGCATTGCGTCAGTATCGAGCACAAGCTGGGCATCAAGGCCAGCCCCACGGCCGTGCTTCAGTTCGGCGACCACGGCGGGGCCGTGGGCCAGTTGATCGGCCAGGAGAACCGTGGCCTCGAATACATGTTCATCATGATGAACGCGGCCCGCTATGCGGTCGGCATGCAGGGCATCGCGGTGGCCGAGCGGGCGTATCAAAAGGCCGCAGCTTTCGCGAAGGACCGTGTGCAATCTCGGCCGGTCGATGGCTCGCTGCCGGGCAGCGGGCCGATCATTCACCACCCTGACGTGAAGCGCATGCTGATGACGATGCGGGCCTACACCGAAGGCTGCCGTGCGATGGCGATCGCGGCCGCTGCGGCCTTCGATGCCTCGCACCACCACCCCGATGCCGAGGTGCGCCAACAGAACCAGGCCTTCTACGAATACATGGTGCCCTTGATCAAGGGCTACAGCACCGAGATGAGCGTGGAGGTGGCCAGCCTGGGCTTGCAAGTGCATGGCGGCATGGGCTTTATCGAGGAGACCGGCGCGGCGCAGCACTACCGCGATGCGCGCATCCTGCCGATCTACGAAGGCACGACCGCGATCCAGGCCAATGACCTGGTCGGCCGCAAGACCGCGCGCGACGGCGGCCGCACGCCGAAGGCCATCGCCGCGCAAATCGCGCTCACCGAAGCCGAACTGGCAACGCACGACAGCGCGGCGGCGCGCTCCATGGCCAAGCGCCTGGGCGCGGCGCGCGTCGCCTTCGAGAAGGTTGTCGATTTCGTGGCGGGCAACGCCAGCCTGAACTCGAAATACGCTGGCTCGGTGCCCTACCTGATGTTGGCTGGCAATGTGGTTGCCGGCTGGCAGATGGCGCGCGCGTTGGTCGTCGCCGAGGATCAACTGGCGAAATTGGCAAATGGAGGCGAGGGCGACACTGCCTTCCTGAAGGCCAAGGTCGCGACCGCGCATTTCTACGCCGAGCACCTGCTGACCAAGGCGCCGGGCATGCGCGATTCGATCGTCGACGGGGGCGATTGCGTCAGCGCGCTGGCGCTCGACTCGTTCTGATCGTCACCCGTCCGTTCCCCGTCCCCACAACCACCAACCCGCCCTGCGGGTGAAAGGCCCCACCATGCCCTTGCCCGGAGTTCTCGCCGCGCTGCCGCTGCCCATCATCGGCGCGCCGCTCTTCATCATCAGCAACCCGAAGCTTGTGATCGAACAGTGCAAGGCGGGCGTCGTCGGTTCGATGCCCGCACTGAATGCGCGCCCGGCGGCGCAACTCGACGACTGGCTGGCCGAGATCACCGAAACGCTGGCGGCCTACAACAAGGCGAACCCGGACCAACCGGCCGCCCCGTTCGCGATCAACCAGATCATGCATAAGAGCAACGACCGGCTCGAGCACGACATGCAGATGTGCGCGAAGTACAAGGTGCCGATTGTCATCACCTCGCTCGGCGCACGCGCCGATGTGAACGACGCGGTACACGCCTGGGGCGGCGTGGTGCTGCACGACGTCATCAACAATTTCTTCGCTCGGAAAGCGGTCGAAAAAGGCGCGGATGGTCTGGTCGCGGTGGCCGCAGGCGCTGGAGGCCATGCCGGCGTGAAGAGCCCGTTTGCGCTGATCCAGGAGATCCGCGAATGGTTCGCCGGCCCGGTGGCGCTGAGCGGTGCCATTGCCACTGGCAGCGCGGTGCTGGCGGCGCGGGCGATGGGCGCCGACTTCGCCTACCTCGGCTCGGCCTTCGTGGCCACGGAAGAGGCGCGTGCGGTCGAAGGCTACAAGCAGATGATCGTCGACAGCAGCAGCGACGACATCGTCTACAGCAATCTGTTCACCGGCGTGCATGGAAACTACCTGAAGGGTTCGGTCCGCGCTGCCGGCCTCGACCCTGACAACTTGCCCGAAAGCGACCCGAGCGCGATGAACTTCGGCGGTGATTCCGCCAAGGCCTGGAAAGACATCTGGGGCTGCGGTCAGGGCATTGGCGCAATCAAGGGCGTGGTGCCCGCGCGCGAGCTGATCGCCAGGCTGCGGCGTGAATACGACGAAGCCCTGGACCGGCTCAACAAGGGCTGAATTGGCCGGTCTTTGCGTTGTTTGCTCCCGGTGGTGCAAACACCGCCTCCCGTAAGCTGGGAGACATGGGTGCGGTGCTACAGTCGCGCCCTGTGATTTAGAACCACGTCCTTCCCGTCCCCTTGCTGGCAACAGTCAAGGCGGGTCGCAATCCGCCGGTCGGTCTAGCCGCGTCGCGGAAGGTTTTCAACCCACTACAGCGCCGGAAACCGGTGCGAAAGGTGAGTGAAATGATGCAGCAATACAGGTCCAACTCGTACCTGTTCGGGGGCAATGCGCCCTACGTCGAAGAGATGTACGAGGCCTACCTCGACAACCCCGGCTCGGTGCCCGAGAGCTGGCGCAAGCATTTCGATGCGCTCCAGCACGTGCCTGCTGCCGATGGCACGGATGCCCGCGACGTGGCCCATGCGCCGGTCGTCGAATCATTCGCGCAGCGCGCCAAGGCCGGTACTTTCGGAAGCAAGGCCTCCAGCACCGACCTGGCCATCGCCCGCAAGCAGGTGCACGTGCAGTCGCTGATCGCGGCCTACCGGTTCCTCGGTTCGCGCTGGGCTGACCTCGACCCGCTGAAGCGCCAGGAACGGCCGAAGATTCCCGAACTCGAGCCGGCGTTCTACGACCTGAGCGAGTCCGACATGGACATCGCCTTCAGTGCCACGAACACCTACTTCTCGACCGCCGAGCACATGACGCTGCGCGAGATCGTGCAAGCACTGCGCGAAACGTACTGCGGCTCGATCGGCACCGAGTACATGCACATCACCGAGCCGGCCGAGAAGCGCTGGTGGCAGGAACGCCTGGAGTCGATCCGCTCCAAGCCCAGCTTCAATGCCGAGCAGAAGAAGCACATCCTCGACCGGCTCAGCGCCGCAGAGGGCCTTGAGCGCTACCTGCACACCAAGTACGTCGGCCAGAAGCGCTTCTCGCTCGAAGGCGGAGAGAGCTTCATCGCGTCGATGGACGAACTGGTGCAGCGCGGTGGGGCCAAAGGCGTCCAGGAGATCGTCATTGGCATGGCCCACCGCGGCCGCCTGAACGTTCTGGTGAACACGCTGGGCAAGATGCCCGGCGACCTGTTCGCCCAGTTCGACCACACCGCTCCCGAGAACTTGCCCTCGGGTGACGTGAAGTACCACCAGGGCTTTTCCAGCGACATCACGACGTCCGGTGGTCCGGTGCACCTGAGCCTGGCGTTCAACCCCTCGCACCTGGAGATCGTCAACCCGGTGGTCGAAGGTTCCTGCAAGGCGCGCCTCGACCGGCGTGGTGACGTCCAGGGCGACTCGGTGTTGCCGATCATCGTCCACGGTGACGCCGCCTTCGCCGGCCAGGGCGTGGTGATGGAAACGCTGGCATTGGCGCAAACGCGCGGCTACTACACCGGCGGCACGGTGCACGTCGTCATCAACAACCAGATCGGCTTCACCACCAGCGACCCGCGCGACTCCCGCTCGACGCTGTACTGCACCGACGTCGTCAAGATGATCGAGGCCCCGGTGCTGCACGTGAACGGCGACGACCCCGAAGCAGTGGTGCTGTGCACCCAGATGGCGCTCGACTACCGGCAGGAGTTCAACAAGGACGTGGTCGTCGACATCGTCTGCTTCCGCAAGCTCGGCCACAACGAGCAAGACACCCCGGCGCTGACCCAGCCGCTGATGTACAAGAAGATCGCAGCCCATCCCGGCACGCGCAAGCTCTATGGCGAGAAGCTGGTGGCGCAGGGTGTGCTGCCGGCCGATGGCCCCGACGTGATGGTGAAGGCGCTGCGCGCCGCCATGGACGCGGGAAAAAGCACCTATGACCCGGTACTGACCAACTACAAGAGCAAGTACGCGGTCGACTGGGCGCCGTTCCTCGGCAAGAAGTGGACCGATGCGGCCGACACCGCGCTGCCGATGTCCGAGATCAAGCGCATCGCCGAACGCATCACCACCACCCCTTCGACCTTCAAGGCGCACTCGCTGGTCGAGAAGGTGCTGGCCGACCGGGGTGCGATGGGGCGTGGCGAGATCAATGTCGACTGGGGCATGGGCGAGCACCTCGCGTATGCATCGCTGGTCGCAAGCGGTTATGCGGTGCGCCTCTCGGGCGAAGACTGCGGGCGCGGCACGTTCACGCACCGCCACTCGGTGCTGCACGACCAGAACCGCGAGAAGTGGGACGAAGGCACCTACACGCCGTTGCAGCACGTGGCCGATGGCCAGGCGCCGTTCGTCGTGATCGACTCGTTGCTGTCCGAAGAAGCGGTGCTCGGTTTCGAGTACGGTTACGCCTCCGCCGAGCCGAACACGCTGGTGATCTGGGAGGCCCAGTTCGGCGACTTCGTGAACGGTGCGCAGGTCGTCATCGACCAGTTCATCGCCTCTGGCGAGGTGAAGTGGGGCCGTGCCAACGGCATCACGCTGATGCTGCCGCACGGCTATGAAGGTCAGGGGCCGGAGCACAGTTCGGCACGCCTCGAACGCTTCATGCAGCTCGCGGCCGACAACAACATGCAGATCGTGCAGCCGACCTCGGCGAGCCAGATTTTCCATGTGCTGCGGCGCCAGATGGTGCGCATGTTCCGCAAGCCGCTGATCATCATGACGCCGAAGTCGCTGCTGCGCGCGAAGGATGCCGGCTCGCCGCTGTCCGACTTCACGAAGGGCGAGTTCAAGACTGTGATCGGCGAGGTCAGTGCCGAGGTGAATGTCGACAAGGTGAAGCGTGTGATCGCCTGCTCGGGCAAGATCTACTACGACCTCGTGAAGGCGCGTGCCGAGCGTAAGAACGGCGACGTGGCGATCCTGCGCGTCGAACAGCTCTACCCGTTCCCGCACAAGGCCTTCGCGGCCGAGATGCGGAAGTACCCGAACGCGACGGAAGCGGTCTGGTGCCAGGACGAGCCACAGAACCAGGGCGCCTGGTTCTTCGTGCAACACTACATCCACGAGAACATGGGCGAGGGCCAGAAGCTCGGCTACGCCGGGCGGCCCGCATCGGCCTCGCCGGCGGTGGGCTACGCGCACCTGCACCAGGAGCAGTTGAAGGCGCTGCTGGAGCAGGCCTACGGCAAGCTCAAAGGCTTCGTGCTCACGAAGTAGTGTTTTCGCGTCACGTTCCGTACCGCAATAGCCCGCCGCGTTCGAACGGTCCTGCGACCGTTCAACGTGGCGCTGCGCTCGGTAGCTCGATCCCCAAACAAGAGAAATGACATGGCCATCGTAGAAGTCAAAGTCCCGCAGCTTTCCGAATCCGTCGCCGAGGCGACCCTGCTGCAGTGGAAGAAGAAGCCCGGTGAAGTGGTCGAGATGGACGAGATCCTGGTCGAGATCGAAACCGACAAGGTCGTGCTGGAAGTGCCGGCGCCCGCGTCGGGCGTGTTGGCGCAACTCGTCAAGAACGACGGTGAGCTGTGCGTCGGCGAAGAGGTGATTGCACGGATCGACACCGAAGGCGTGCCAACCACCAGCCCGCTCGAAGTTAGTGCAGTGCCGGCCGGTGGGCCGGGGCCGGGTGCGACGCCTAGCGTCACACCTGAGCCTGCACTCGACGCGGCAAGCGCTGCGCTGGCGATGCCTGCTGCCGCCAAGCTGATGGCCGACTTCCGCATGGCCGCCGGCACGGTGCCGGGAACCGGCAAAGACGGCCGCGTGACCAAGGGTGATGTACTGGCCGCGATCGAAGTTGGCACCAAGCCGCTCGCGATGACTGCACCGGTCGTGGCCCCTGCGCCCAAGGTGGTGGCGCCCAAGGCTGCTCTGCCCAGCGTGGCCGCACCACCGACCGCCTCGCTCGGCGAGCGCCCGGAACAGCGCGTGCCGATGAGCCGCCTGCGGGCGCGCATTGCCGAGCGCCTGGTGTTGTCGCAATCGACCAACGCGATCCTGACCACCTTCAACGAGGTGAACATGGCGCCGGTGATGGAGATGCGCAAGCGTTTCCAGGAGAAGTTCGAGAAAGAGCACGGCGTCAAGATCGGCTTCATGAGCTTCTTCGTGAAGGCGGCCGTGGCGGCCCTGAAAAAGTTTCCCGTCATCAATGCGTCGGTCGATGGCAAC
>CANJKD010000078.1 GCA_947474415.1 Burkholderiales bacterium
CCGAATGACCGGCCAGCGCACCGGATTTCTTGCGCAGCGCGCCACCCAGCACGCCGACGAAGCTCGGGCAGAAGCCCTTCGCACACGAGTAGTCCTTGTTGCAGCTGCTCTGGTCGATCTTGCGCTTGCGGCCGAGCGGCGTCTCGTGCGGCAGCACGGCCACGCAGTTGCTCTGCACCGAACAGTCGCCGCAGCCTTCGCAGACCCGTTCGTTGATGAACAGGCGGCGCGCCGGGTCGACCAGCTCACCCTTCTTGCGCCGCCTGCGCTTCTCGGCCGCGCAGGTCTGCTCGTAGATCAGCACCGTGACGCCGGGCATCTCGCGCAGGCGCCGCTGCACCGCATCGAGCTCGCTGCGGTCGTGGAACTCGGTGCCGGCGGGGAAGCGGTTCTGGATGGCGTCGTACTTCGTGATGTCGTCGCTGACCACCGCCACATGCGTCACGCCTTCGCTTTCCACCTGGCGCGCGATGCGGTCGACGCTGATGACACCGTCGACCGGCTGGCCGCCCGTCATCGCGACGGCGTCGTTGTAGAGGATCTTGTAGGTCAGCGTCGCCTTGGCCGCCACCGCCTGGCGGATCGCGAGGTAGCCCGAGTGGTAGTAGGTGCCGTCGCCGAGGTTCTGGAAGATGTGCCTGGTGGCAGTGAACATCGAGTGCGAGACCCAGTCGACGCCCTCGCCGCCCATCTGGATCAGGCCGGCAGTGTCGCGGTCCATCCAGTTCGCCATGAAGTGGCAGCCGATGCCGGCGCGCGCGCTCGAGCCTTCGGGCACGACCGTGCTGGTGTTGTGCGGGCAGCCGGCGCAGAAGTAGGGCACGCGCTTGACGCTGTCGGCGTCGTTGGCCAGCAGTGCCGGCGGCGTGAAGTCACGCACATGGCGGCGGTGGTCGTTGAAGGTGGCGTTGTCGGGGAAGTGGCGGACGAGCCAGTCGGCAACGATCTCGATCAGGCGCGACGGGCGCAGCTCGCCAACGGCCGAGATGAGCGGCATGCCATCGGCCGCGCGCTTGCCGATCAGCACCGGGCGCGCATCGGCGGGCGCGTTGTAGAACAGGTCGCGCAATTGCGTCTCGACGACCGCGCCCTTTTCCTCGACGACGAGGATCTCGGACAAGCCCTGCGCGAAGGCCTGCATGCGCGTTGTTTCGAGCGGGAACGACAGGCCGACCTTGTAGAGCCGCACGCCGGCTGCGGCGAGCATGTCGATGGACACCTCCAGCCGCCGCAGCACTTCCATCACATCGAAGTGCGCCTTGCCGCAGGTGACGATGCCGACGGTGGCGTGCGCGGACGCGATCACCTGGCGGTCGATGCTGTTGACCTTCGCGAACGCGGCCACCGCCTTGAGCTTGTCCACCAGCCGCGTCTCCAGGCTCAGCGAAGGCAGGTCGGGCCAGCGGTAGTGCAGGCCATCGGCCGGCGCCGCGTGGCCGGTGGCGGCGCGCACGGCCTCGGCATCCTGCCAGGCCGCGACCCGCTCGTTGATCGCGTCCAGATCGACCGTCGAGCCGCTCTCGACCACCTCCGACAGCGCCGCGAAGCCGACCCAGTTGCCCGAGTAGCGCGACAGCGCCCAGCCGTACAGGCCGAACTCCAGGTACTCGGCCACGTTGGCCGGTTGCAGCACCGGCATGTGGAAGGCCTGCAGCAGCTGGTCGCTCTGGTGCGGCATCGACGACGAGACGCAGCCGTGGTCGTCGCCCGCCACCACCAGCACCCCGCCGTGCGGTGACGAGCCGTAGGCGTTGCCGTGCTTCAGCGCGTCGCCCGCGCGGTCCACACCCGGGCCCTTGCCGTACCACATCGCAAACACGCCCTCGACGGTGCGTTCGGGGTCGGATTCGACGCGTTGCGTGCCCAGCACCTGGGTCGCGCCCAGTTCCTCATTGATCGCAGGAACGAAGCGGATGCCGGCCTCGGTGAAGGTCTTGCCGGCCTTCCAGATCGCCTGGTCGAGCATGCCCAGCGGCGAGCCGCGGTAGCCGCTGACGAAGCCCTGCGTGTTCAGGCCGGCCTGCGCATCGCGCGCGCGCTGCATGGCCAGCAGCCGCACCAGCGCCTGCGTGCCGGTCATGAAGACCTGGCCCTGCGTGGCCCAGAGGTTGTCGGTCAGCTTGTAGGCGGGGCGGACGAGGGCGGTGGCGGTGGCGGTGTTCATGGCGCGTCGCAATCGAAGCAGGCGGCAGGCAGTATTGACGCCCAAGCCCGGAATGCGCTTCTTCGTTGGCCCGGTACACGCTACATTCTCGCAAATCCATTCTCCGAATACGCCATGAGCGAGAACGCCATTCTTCTGGACCGCTACAGCCGCGCCATCCTGGCCGAACTGCAACGCGATTCGCGCCTGACGGTGCAGCAGATTGCCGATGCGGTCGGGCTGTCGAGCACGCCGTGCTGGAAGCGCATCAAGGACATGGAAGCCTCGGGCGTGATCCGCGGCTACACCGCGCGCGTGGACCGCGAGAAGGTCGGGCTGAACCTGCTGGTCGTCGTGGAAGCCAACCTCGCCGAGCACACCGAGGCGCTGGTGCGGCGCTTCGAACAGGCCGTGGCCGCCAGCCCGCAGATCGTGCGCTGCCTGTCGACCACGGGCCAGGCCGACTACATCCTCACGGTGCTGGTCGAAGACATCAAGGCCTACGAACAGTGCCTGCACGACACGATCTTCAAGCTGCCCGGCGTGACGCACGTGCGCTCCAGCATCGTGCTGCGGGAAGTGAAGTCGGATGCGGCGTTGCCGATCGTGTTGCCGGCGGGCGAGGCGCTGGCCGTCAAGCGCCGGATGCGGCGTTGACGGGACGGCGTGGAGGAGCCGGCGCGGGCGAGGCGCTCGGCCACCTGCCGGTGTTCGGCCCCGGTGACCCGATCGCACCGCAGTGGGCCGGCCAGGAAGCCACTGCCTTCCCCGACAACTGGCGCATCGGCCTGAGCTTCCATCTCACGCTGTTCGCACGGGAGCACACCACCTTCGTCGAGGCGTTTCGCGCCCAGACGCGCACCACGCCGCCGGCCGATTCGGGCCTGCGCAACCCGCTGCGCGCCGACGACTTGATCTGCGACCAGGACGTGAGCGCCGACGAACCGTTTGAGGTCACGCGGCTCGTGGTGGCAGCCGAGATTGCCAAGATCCACACCACCGAATGGACGCCGCAGCTGCTCCACGACGAGCCGCTGTACCTGGGCATGAACGCGAACTGGAGCGGCCTGCCCGCAGGCTACGAGGTGGCCGCCGCCGCGCTCGAAAAGATCGTGGTGCAGAACTTCGGCGGGTCGGCAGGTCGGCAGGTCGGCCGACGCGAACGTGATCCGCCACAAGGTGCCGGTGGTCGAGACCTTCCGCGCCAAGGCCACGCAGGCGATGGCCAATGAAGGCGCGGCCCACTGGGCGCTGTCGATGGGCCGCCAGCGCCTGGGCCTGCTGACGCTGCAGAGCTCGACGCAGCTCCTGCAGCACCTCACGCTGCCGCGCTTGAACTCGGCGACGAACCAGGTCGATGGGGCGGCGCTCGACCTGCTGCGCGACCGCGAACGCGGCGTGCCGCGCTTCAACGAATTCCGGCGCCAGTGCGGCTTGCGCCGGCTCACCCGCTTCGACGACTTCAGCGACGCGTGCCTGGTCGACAACATCGAGGGCGTCGACACGGTGGTGGGCTGGCGCGCCGAATACACCCGCCCACATGGTTTTGCGATTTCCGAAACCCCGTTCCAGGTGTTCATCCACAACGCGTCGCGGCGCCTGTTCAGCGACCGCTTCTGCGCGGCCGGTCGAACGGCCACGCGCGTCAGGTGCCACCGCTGCAGCGGGTGCTGTTGCGCACCAGGCCCGAGCTGAAGCCCGAGTTGGCCCCTGTCGTGACTGCATTCGACCGCTGGGGCCGCGACCGCGGCGACTACTGCTCACTGCGCTGGAAGCGGCGGCCCGGCGCCGACGCTGACCCGGCGTTCAAGCCTGCGCGCTGAGCCGCTTCGTCAGCGGAATCTGCGGTCGAGAGGCGGGCCGCCCGGTTTCGACCGAGAGGCACACCTTTGCAAATCACGTGCGCGCCCCACGTCCAACGGGTTTGGAAAGACCAAGCAGCCGTCGCAAGCTGCGCTGCCGGCAGGCGATACTCGCTGCCCCACGCAAGCCCTTGCCGACATGACCACGCCAACACCGACCCCGCCCGAAGCCGAACCGGACACCGACGCCGAGGTCCACGAGCCGCGCCTGTGGCGCGCCGACCGCTGGACGGCACGCGTCATCAAGAACGAGGACGACGAGGGCTGGGCCGTGGCCATGACCCGCGACGGCGAGGCCGAGCCCGCACTGGTCGGCCCCTGGACCATGGGCCGCGACAAGAAGAACCCGAAGCCGCTCGACGGGCCGGCGTTTTCCACGCTGGTGAAGACAGCCTGCGAGGTGTTGCGCCGGCACGAGCAGCAACTGCATTCGGAGCTGCACAAGAGCTTGCTGGTGAACACCGCGTCGGCCCGGATCAAGGTGACGCTGGACATCACACCCGACGAAGACAACCCATCGGCCCTTCTCAGCGCCTTTGACGAATTCGAGGTGGAACTGGCGCGGTCAAGCGTGGCGCCGAACTTCAGGCTCAACGCCGCGAGCGCGGCGACCTGGATCGAGAACGGCTTTCGCAAGCCGCGCTGAGCGAACGCCGGGAAGGCTTGCCATGCGATGGGGCGCTCGGCAGGCAGAAGACCTTCAGCCGGGGTGATCGGTTCACTCCCCGCAGGCAGTTCCGCAGGCAGGCAGGAAGGCTGTGGCGCGCTGCGCAACGATCGGGCGCCACCAGGCCGATGCGCACGCCCCGCCACGAACCGACCGCCCAGACCCTTCGATGGCCCGCACCCCTGCCCTGGGCAGGCCACGCCGGCAAGGCGCACGCCGCCGCTGGTGGCTGCGTTGCGTACGGCTACGACGAAGCGCTGAAGCGCGGAGCCGGCGCGGCCTGCACGCCGCCACCCGGCAGCACGTCGAACGCGCCGCGTGCCAGGTTGTGCGGGTGCGCGGCCGCTTCGGTGATCGTCAGCACAGGCGCAAAGCAAACGTCCGTGCCTTCCAGCAAGGCGCACCACTGCGCGCGCGTGCGGGTCAGGAACAGTGCGGTGAAGCGCGCCTTCAGGGCCGGCCAGGCGGCGCTGTCGTACTGCGCACGCGGGTCCACATCCGTCATCTCCAGCTTCTGCAACAGCAGCGCGTAGAACTGCGGTTCGAGCGCGCCGACGGTGATGAAGCGGCCATCGGCGCAGGCGTACACGTCGTAGAAGGGCGAGTCGTGAAAGGCGCTCGGCCGCTGCGGCGTGCCAGGCTCGGCGCCGAGCCCGCCGCTGCCGTGAATCCAGTGCGCCAGGCCGCCGAGCGCCGAGGCCATGTCGATGATGGCCGCGTCGACCACCGAGCCCTGCCCGCTGAAGCGCGCCTGCAGCACGCCGCAGACGATGCCGTAGGCCAGGCCGAGCGCCCCGGCACCGTCACCCACCACCGTAGGCGGCAACATCGGCCGCTCACCCGGCCGCGCCGACAGCGACAGCAAGCCGGTCAGCGCCACATAGTTCAGGTCGTGCCCGGCCGCGTTGGCGAGCGGCCCGCGCTGCCCCCAGCCGGTCATGCGGCCATAGACCAGGCGCGGGTTTTGCGCATGGCAGGTCGCGGGTGACAAGCCCAGCCGCTCCATCACGCCGGGGCGGTTGCCTTCGATCAGGGCGTCGGCCTGCGCGATCAGGGCCAGTGCCTGCGCGACGCCCGCCGCCGACTTGAGGTCGATCACCAGCAGCTGCTTGCCCCGGCGCAGCGGGTGGTCGGCGCCACTGAACTGGCTCGCCATCGTGTTGCCGCCCGGGCGCGCCACCAGCGTCACCTCGGCACCGCCCTGCGCCAGCATGCGCCCGGCCAGTGGCCCCGGGCCCAGGCCCGCGAACTCGACGACCTTCAGGCCTTTGAGCGGTTGCTGTTGTTCGTGCGCGGGCGTCAAATTCATGGCGGCAGCTTCCTTCGGGACATGGCGTGCGGGGAATCATTGTCAGCCTGATCGCCGACGGGCCCGGCGGCACGCACGCTGCCCACGCCCGGCGCGCTGCTGGCGCGGCTGGCGGCGGGCGAGGCCGTGTTCGAGACGCTGAACGGGTTCGGCGAAGAGCCCACCCGCATGGTGTCGGTGCCGGTGCCCGGCCGGGCGCCATGGCGGGCGGTTCAGGTGGCAGGCTCCCTGGACGACACGATCCGGGTCATGGAGTCGGCCGGCGTGCTGCTGCTGTTGCTCGGTATGGCGCTGTTCGTGGCCCTGGGCACGGCCGGCGCTTCGCTGACGAACCGTGTGTTCAGCGCCATCGACGATGTGGTGCGGCACGCGCAACGCATCGGCGAGGCGTACCTGACCGAGCGCCTGGCGCACCCGGGCCCGCACGACGAGATCGGTCGCCTGGTCGACACCCTGAACGACACGCTGGCGCGGCTGGACCACAGCTTCGAGGCGCAGCAGCGCTTCACCGCCGATGCCTCGCATGAGCTGCGTTCGCCGCTGTCGCGGCTGCGCACCGAGATCGAGCTTGCGTTGCGCCGGCCGCGCGCGCCCGCCGAGTACGAAGCCACGTTGTGATCGTGCTGGAAGAGGCCGAGCGGCGGGGCCACCTTTGCGATCCGCCTCCCGCTGGCGCGCGACCCACCGTCAGGCCCGACCATTCAAGCCGGTTGACCGGTTTGCGCTGTCTCGGCGCCATGCAAAAAGGGGCCGAGGCCCCTTTTTGATCGTGGCCCATGCGTCACTTCATCAGCAAGTGTGGCAACCAGAGCGACAGCCCCGGCCAGTAGGTGACCACGGCCAGGAACACCAGCATCGTCGCGAGCCACGGCCAGACCGCCACCGTGAGCTCGCTGATGCCCATCTTGGTGATGCCCGAGGCCACGTACAGGTTCAGCCCGACCGGCGGGTGGCACATGCCGACCTCCATGTTCACGACGATCAGGATGCCGAAGTGGATCGGGTCGATGCCCAGCTTCACGGCCACCGGGAACAGGATGGGCGCCATGATCAGGATGATGGAACTCGGCTCCATCACGTTGCCAGCCATCAGCAGCAGCACGTTCACGACCAGCAGGAAGGCGATCGGCCCGAAGCCCTGGCCGATGAGCCAGTCGGCCATCGCCTGCGGGATGTTCTCGGAAGTCATCAGGAAGCTGAACAGCACCGCGTTGGTGATGATGTAGAGCAGCATCGCGCTCATGCTGGCGGAGTCGAGCAGCACCTTCGGAATGCGCTTGAGCGGCATGTCCTTGTAGATGAACACCGTGACGATGAAGGCATACACCGCCGCCATCGCCGCCGCTTCGGTGGGCGTGAAGATGCCGCTGTAGATGCCGCCCATCACCACCACGATGAGCATCAGGCCCCAGGCGCTTTCCTTGAACGCGAACCAGCGTTCGCGCCAGTTCGCCCGGGGCATGCGCGGGTAGTCGTTCTTGCGCGCGATGAACCAGGTGGTCAGGCCGAGCGCGGTGGCCATCGCGATGCCGGGCACGATGCCGGCGATGAACATGGCACCCACCGACACATTGGTCGACACCGAATACATCACCATCGCGATCGACGGCGGAATCAGGATGCCCAGCGCGCCGGAGGTGGTGATGACGCCGGCGCCGAACTTTCTCGGGAAGCCCTGCTTCACCATCGCCGGCAGGATCACCGAGCCGATCGCCACCACGCAGGCCGGGCTCGAACCCGACACGGCGGCGAACAGTGCGCAGGCCAGCACGCCGGCCAGGCCCAGGCCGCCGTAGTAGTGGCCGAGCATGGACGTGGCGAAGCGGATCATGCGTTTGGCCACGCCGCCGTGCGTGAGCAGGTTGCCGGCCAGGATGAAGAACGGAATCGCCATGATCTCGAATTTCTCGATGCCGGTGAACAGCTTCAGCGCGACCGACTGGATCGGCACGTCAGTCATCGTGAACAGGAAGGTCAGCACGGTCAGGCCGAGCGAGATGCTGATCGGCATGCCCGTGAGCATCAGCACGATCAGCAGCACGAAGATGATGAGGGAGTTCATCAGCGGACCCCTTTGAGTTCTTGTTCGCTCGGCACCGCGAGCGGGCCGACGTCTTCGATGCCTTCGACGTGGCCGTGGTCGTGGTGCGGCAGCTCGCCGGTCTTCATGTAGCTGAACGCGACCTGCAGAAAGCGGTAGCTCATCAGCGACGAACCCAGCGGCACGCAGAGGTAGACCATCCACATCGGCACTTCCAGGTCGGC
>CANJKD010000079.1 GCA_947474415.1 Burkholderiales bacterium
ACGAATTCGTCGCCACACAGCCGCGCCACGGTATCGGCCTGGCGCACGCAGCCCTTGATGCGCTCCGCCACGTCGACCAGCACGCGGTCGCCGAAATCGCGGCCCAGCGTCTCGTTGACGTGCTTGAAATGGTCGAGGTTCAGGAACAGCAGCGCGAATGGCGTGCCCTCGCGTTGCGCCAGCGCCAACGCCACCTCGAAGCGGTCTTCGAGCAGGCGGCGGTTCGGCAAGCCGGTGAGCAGGTCGGAATAAGACAGGGTCTGGATCCGCCGGTTCGCCTCGACCTTTTCGGTGATGTCGCGAAACGAGAAGATGCGCCCGATCGGCCGCCCGCCGGTGCACTGCGGCATCGTGACGCGCTCGAACACCTTGCCGGAGTGCAGGGTCAGCGTGTCGGTGGTCTGCAGCATCGTCGCGTCGTCGATGGCCGCGAGTCGGCACATGTATTCGCCGGGGTCGGCCACGCTGCGGCGCATCCATTCGAGCACGGCGTCGTCGTCGTGCCGCGCCAGCAATTCGTCAGACATGCCCCACAACTGCGCGAAGCGCCGGTTGACGTTGCGGATGCGGCCACTGAGGTCGGTGACAAGAATGCCGTCTTGCGTCGATTCGAGCGTGGCGCGCAGGTCGGCGGCCGTGCTCTCAAGCTCGCGCCGGGTGCGCACCTGCTCGCTGCGGTCGTGCAGCGCCACCACATACAGCGCCCCGCCGTCTTCGCCCTCGACCCGGCTGACGCGCCGCAGCACCGGCACCACCGCGCCATCGGCACGGCAGACCAGCGTCTCGGAGTCGATGGCGTCGGTCAGCTCGGCTGCCACCTCGCCCCAGAAGCACAGGTCTTCCGATGTGGCCACCAGCGCGATCACTTCCTTGCCGAGCAATTCATCGGCCGGCCGCCCCATCAAGACACCTGCAGCCTGGTTCAACGCCACGATGCGCAACTCGCGCGCATCGACGAGCCACACCGCATGCAGCATGGCTTCGATGAGGGTGCGCCACACCGCGAGGGGCGCGGTGCGGGCGACGGTGATGGCCGATTCCGTGTCCACCTTCAGTGCACCGTTTCCGCCTCATGCAGGGCAGCGGCCGATTCGCTCGATTGAAGCGGCTCGAAGAAGTACGAAACGCGCGGCCGCGGCGCCAGGTATTCGAGCGACGCGATGGGCATCAGCTGCGGCTTGATGCTGCGCCGGATGCCCACGCCGTGCAGGCTTTCCAGGTCAACGATCAGGGCATCGTCGCGCGGCACGCGCGGCTCATGCACCAGCACGCGCGGCTTCAGCGGGCGCGAGGTATTCACGCCGACGACCATCGCGAAGCGGTCATCGGTGAGCTGCACCGTCGAGCCGGCCGGGTACACGCCCATCATCTTGATGAAGGCGCCGAGGATGGCGGTGTCGAACTTGGTCTTGCCCTGCGCGAACAGCAGCGACAGCGCTTCATGCGGCGTCATCGCATGCGCCGGCAGGTTCGGGTTGCACAGGTTGTCGTAGCGATTCACGAGCGAGACGATGCGCGCCGCGGCGGTCATGCGGTCGGTGTTCAGGCGCAGCGGGAAGCCGCTGCCATCGGCATGTTCATGGTGCTGGGCCAGCACCAGCGAGGCGCCGCTCGACAAGCCCATCTTGCGCCCCAGCACCACGCCGCGCGCCACGTGCTCTTCATTCAGCCGCAGTTCGGCGCTGCTGAAGTGTTCCTCGCGGTGGCGCACGCGGTCGGGCAGTTCGAGCTTGCCGATGTCGTGCAACAGCGAGCCGACACCGAGGTCGTGCATGTCGGCCTCGTCCAGGCCGAAGGTGCGGCCCATCAGCATCGAGATCACGGTGACGTTGAGCGCGTGCATCGAGGCCTTGTCACCCGCCGCTTCGGACAGCAGGCGGATGCACAGGTCGCCCTCGACCAGCATCTTGTCGACCAGCGCGCGCGCCAGCGCTTCGGCCTGGACGCGGGAATCTTGTGGATGCCGGGACGCACGCTCGGTGAGCAGCCTGCAGGCTTGCGCGGCCTCGGCGAACTGGCGTTCGCACCGGGCCAGCCCTTCGCGCTGGCGCCTGAGCTGTTCGCGGCTCTGGCGACGCGCCAGGGCTTCAGGCGTTTCGGTCAGTGGGGCGATCATGGCCGTCGGGGCCGGCTCGACAGCTTCGACCTCGTTGGCGCCCGGCACCGCCACATCGCTTTGGGCCGGGCTCCAACGAATCTGCCGCAGGCCCAGCGAACGGATGGTGGCGATCTGCGTGGCATCGGCGATCTTGAAATTGCCGAGTGGGAACGGGTGCGACATCCAGCCCAGGTCGAGATGCACGAACATCCCGACGCACAAGGCGTCCACGTCGATCATGTCTTTTCTGGCGGCTGCTTTCATCGGATATGGCGCGTGGACATCGGGCCCACGTGGCTTGTCCGGGATATCGGCGGGCCGGCCCGGGACTTGAATTCGCGGCGCTGCGCGCGGGTCAGCGCCGGGCCGTCATGGGCCACGAAGAGGCCCGCCATGTGGCCCTCGGCTGCCGGCACACCCGCCTGGGTGGTGGCACCGGCACACCGGCGCCGGGTGCCCCAATCAACGCTGGATGCGGGTGGAGAGCACGATCGCTGACGTGGTGCGCTCCACGCCGTCGAGCGCGCCGATGCGGTCGATCAGCGCGTCGAGCTCACCGATGGACGCGGCCGCGACGATCGCGATCAGGTCGAACGGGCCGCTCACCGAATGCAGCACGCGCACTTCGGCGATTCGGCGCAACGCCACCTCGATCGCGGCACTGCGCTTCGGCGCCAGGGTGATCATCACGTGGGCGCGCACCAGCTGCGCTTCGAGTTCGTCGGGCACCGTGACGGTGAAGCCCGAGATCACGCGCTGGCGCTTCAGCCGCTCCATGCGGCTTTGCACCGTGGTGCGCGACAAGCCCAGCGCGCGGCCCAGTTCGGCCGTCGAGGCGCGTGCGTCGTCGCGCAGCAGGGCGAGCAGGGCACGATCGGTGGCATCTGGTGCGAGTTTCGTCATTTCACTGGTTCTATCTATGCAATATGCCGAAGTATGGACTGCGTTTCGTTGTATATCTAGGTGCGATTTTCAACACTCCGGTCGAGAATGGCCGCAGGTTCGCGGTCGCAACTTCAACGGAGCAAGCATGAAAGACATCCTCGTCATTGGTGGCGGCAAGATTGGTTCGGTGGTCGCCGCGCTGCTCGCCGACACCCCTGAGGCCGGCGGCTACCGCGTCACCGTGGCTGATCGCTCGGCCGAGTTGCTGGCCGACATCGAACGCGACTCACGCCAGTCGCCCGGCATCGGCGGCTGCCTCTCTGGCCGCCTCTCTGGCCGCATCACCACCCGCCTACTCGACGTGACCGACCCGGCCCAGCTCGCCGACGCGCTGCGCGGCCGATTCGCCGTGCTGAGCGCCGCGCCTTACCACCTGACCTTGCGCGTGGCGCTGGCCGCGAAGGCAGCCGGCGTGCACTACCTCGACCTGACCGAAGACGTGGTCAGCACTCGCGCCATCCGCGCGCTGGCCGATGGCGATGGAGGTGACGAAGGTGGCAAACGCTGCGCCTTCATCCCGCAATGCGGGCTGGCGCCGGGCTTCATCGCCATCGTCGCGGCCGATCTGGCACGCCGGTTCGACACGCTCGACTCGGTGCGCATGCGGGTCGGCGCCCTGCCCGCCTACCCGAGCAACGCGCTGAACTACAACCTGACCTGGAGCACCGAAGGCGTCATCAACGAGTACTGCGAGCCTTGCGAGGCAATCGTCGACGGCCATCAGCGCGAAGTGCCGGCGCTCGAAGAGCGGGAGGAATTCTCGCTCGACGGCGTGCTGTATGAAGCCTTCAACACCTCGGGTGGCCTGGGCACGCTGTGCGAAACGCTGGCTGGCAAGGTGCGCACGCTGAACTACCGCACCATTCGCTACCCCGGCCACGCCGCCATCATGAAAGCGCTGCTGCATGACCTGCGGCTGAAAGACCGGCGCGATGTGCTCAAGAATATCCTCGAACAGTCGCTGCCCGCCACCTTGCAAGACGTCGTCATCGTGTTCGTCACGGTTGCCGGCCAGCGCGAAGGCCGGCTGATGCAGGACACCTATGTGCGCAAGATTTACAGCCAGGTGCTGGCCGGCAAGATGCGCAGCGCGATCCAGATCACCACCGCGTCCAGCCTGTGCGCAATGCTCGACATGCTGGCCGCCGGCGAGTTGCCGCAGCAGGGGTTCGTGAAGCAGGAAGACGTGCCGCTTGGCCGATTCCTGGCCAACCGCTTCGGCCGCGTCTACGCCGCCGGCGCACTCGAAAATTCACACGCCAACGCACACGCGGAGGCCACCTGAACTCTTTGGGTCATTTTATGACCGACTGGTACATATGATCGGTTTCCGCTAGCGTATAGGGTCTGGCAGGCCAATTCCGGCCCGCCAGAACCGGAAGCGATCACATGTCGGACAGCACCGCATTTGCAGTCAATTGGGTAGAACAAGGCCTGGTGCCCGACCGCGTCGTGCGGCTCGGCATCCGCCGCCTGCTGAAGGCGCGGCTGGCCGAGCTGAGAACCGGCGACGTGGCGGCCACGGCCGAATCGACGCAAACCTTTCTCGACGGCTTGCGCGGCGCCCCGCTCGCCTTGCTGCCCGAGAAGGCGAACGAACAGCACTACGAAGTTCCCGCCGCGTTCTTTGGCGCGGTGTTGGGCGCGCACCGCAAGTACAGCAGCTGCCACTGGCCCGAAGGCGTGACCACGCTTGCGCAGGCCGAAGCCGCCGCGCTGGCCGCCACCTGCGAACGCGCAGGCCTGGCCAATGGCCAGAACGTGCTGGAACTGGGGTGCGGCTGGGGCTCGTTGACACTCTGGGTGGCCGAGCGCTATCGCAACAGTCGCATCACCGCGCTGTCGAACTCGAATTCCCAGCGCGAACACATCGAAGCCCACGCCGCCGAGCGCGGCCTGACGAACGTGCGCGTCATCACCCGCGACTTCAACGAGTTCGACACCGCCGAGCGCTTCGACCGCATCGTCTCGGTCGAGATGTTCGAGCACCTGCGCAACTGGCCGCACGCCTTCGCCCAGGTCGCGAACTGGCTGAACCCGACCGGCCGTTTCTTCATGCATGTGTTCGCGCACCGCGACGCGGCCTACGAGTTCATCGAGCGCGACGCCAGCGACTGGATGAGCAAGCACTTCTTCTCCGGCGGGATGATGCCCAGCGACGACCTCGCGCTTCAATGCCAGGATGACCTGCGCCTGCTGCGCCGCTGGCGCTGGGACGGCACGCACTACCAGCGCACGTCCGAGGCCTGGCTGCGCAACATGGACGACAGCCGCAGCACGCTGTGGCCGCTGTTCGAACGCACCTACGGCGCCGAGGCAGGCGTGTGGTGGATGCGCTGGCGGCTGTTCTTCATGTCGGTGGCCGAGCTGTTCGGCTTCGAAGGCGGGCAGCAATGGTGGGTTAGCCATTACCTGTTCGAGAAGCGGGCGTGATGGCAACCAGGCTGGCTTCGGCAACCGCCGCGCCACGCGGCCGTGCCCGTGCCCGTGCGTCCGTGGCCCTCACAAAGCCGACACTGACGATCCAGCTCGTCAACTTCGTGGTCTTCCAGGCGGCCTGGTTCGCTGCAGTGCTGGGGGCCGCACACCAGATGGCGTTGTGGGGCACGATGGCCGTGGTGGCCGCCTTCGCATGGCACCTCACGGAGTCGGCGCGGCCGGCCGAAGAGGCGAAGCTGTTCGGCCTCGTCTGCCTGATCGGCTTCGTTGTCGAGACCGGCAACGCGCTGCTCGGCCTTGTGGCGTACCCGTCGGGCCAGCCCGTCGCGAACCTGGCGCCGCACTGGATGGTGGCGCTCTGGGGGTTGCTGGCGATTGCCTTGAACGTGACGATGCGCTGGCTGAAGGGCCGCTACTGGCTCGCGGCGGTGCTCGGTGCCGTCGCCGGGCCGGCCTCGTTCGTCTCGGGCGTGAAGCTCGGCGGCGCGCAGTTCATCGCCATGACGCCCGCCCTCCTGACGATGGCCTGCAGCTGGGCGGTGCTGATGCCAGCGTTGGTCTGGCTGTCGATGCGCTTCGACGGCGTCGCTGTGCCGAAGGCTTCCGATGATTGAAACATCGCCATTGCTGGGCGTCGCGCTGGGCGGCCTGGCCCTCACCGCCACATTCGCACTGCTGACCTGGTTCGCCAGCCTGCTGCGCCGCGACGTGAGCCTGGTCGACCGCACCTGGGGCCTGTTCATCGCCGGCGCCGCGATCGTGTATGCGCTGACGCTGCCCGCAACCGGGGACCGCGGCCTGTGGATGCTGGGCGGCGTGCTGGCGTGGGCGGTGCGGCTGAGCGTCTTCATCACACGGCGCAACTGGGGCCACGGCGAAGACCGCCGCTACCAGGACATTCGCGCACGCAACCAGCCGAACTTCGGCCTCAAGAGCCTGTACCTGGTCTTCGCATTGCAGGCGGTGCTGGCCTGGGTCGTCTCGGCGCCATTCTTCGCTGCAATGGCTGGCAGCGGCGCCCAGGCGCGGCCACTCGGATGGCTCGATGCGCTGGGCATCGCGGTCGTCGCCTTCGGCATCGTCTTCGAGGCGGTGGGCGATGCGCAGATGTCGCGCTTCAAGGCCGACCCGCGGAACAAGGGCAAGGTGATGGACCGTGGCGTCTGGCGCTACACGCGCCACCCGAACTACTTCGGCGAAACCTGCGTCTGGTGGGGCTTCTGGCTGATGGCGCTGGCCGGTGGCGGCTGGGGCGGCGCCTGGAGCCTGGTCTCGCCGCTGCTGATGACGGTGTTGTTGCTGAAAGTGTCGGGCGTGAGCCTGCTCGAAAAAGACATCGCCGAGCGTCGCCCGGCCTACCGCGACTACATCGCGCGCACCAACGCCTTCGTGCCCGGGTGGCCGCGAAACGAGGGTTCATCGTGAGCGCGTTCGCATCAGCGCATGCGGCGGCGCTTGCGGTTCTCGGGGCGCTGACCGCCAGCCCATCGTGCGTTGCGGCGGACGGGGCCGCGCTGCCCGTCGGCGAATGGAATTTCCGCGCCCTGCTCGATGGCAAGCCGATCGGCCAGCACCGCTTCAGCGTGACGGCAAAAACCAGCGCGCAAGGCGAGGAGCGCAAGGTGCTCAGCGAGGCCAGCTTCGCGGTCAAGTTCCTTGGCATCACCGCCTATCGCTACCGCCATACCGCCACCGAACAGTGGCGCGGCGAGTGCCTCACGACCTTGTCTTCCACCACCGACGACGACGGCAAATCGAGCAGCGTACGCACCGAAGCCGATGGCGACGCGCTCAGCGTGCAGGCCGGCTCGACCGTCCAGTTGCTGAAGGGCTGCGTGATGAGCTTCGCCTACTGGAACCCGGCCATCCAGACCCAGACGCGGCTGCTGAATGCACAAACCGGCAAGGCCGAGTCGGTGCAGATCAGCCGCATCGGCGGCGGCACGGTGGAGGTGCGCGGGCAGCCGGTCGCAGCCACCCAGTTCCGCATCACCGGCCCGGCCCAGCCGATCGACGTGTGGTACTCGGCGCAAGGCGACTGGATCGGCCTGGACTCGCTGGTGGCGGGTGGCCGCAGGCTAAGCTACCGGCTGCAATGAAACCCCTTTATCGAAAGTTCGACCCCATGCGCCTCGCACCCCCGGCTTCGCTGCTTGCCATCGCCGCCCTCGCAGGCTGCGCCATCATGTCCGAGCCGCCGCGTGACGGCGTCGCGCTCGCGCCCAAGGTCGACCTGCCACGCTTCATGGGCGACTGGTACGTGATCGCGAACATTCCGACCTTCCTGGAGAAGGGCGCCCACAACGCCAAGGACAGCTACCAGCTCGACCCGGACGGCAGCATCGCCACCACCTTCACGTTCAATGCCGACGGCTTCAATGGCCCCGTGAAAAGCTACACCTCGCGAGGCTTCGTGCTGAACGCCGCCAACTCGGTTTGGGGCCAGCAGTACATCTGGCCGGTCCGGGCCGACTACCGCGTCTCGTACCTCTCAGCCGACTACAGCCAGACGGTCATCGCGCGCGACAAGCGCGACTACGTCTGGATCATGGCGCGCACGCCATCGATTCCGGAGGCCGACTTCGAACGCCTGAAGGCCTTCGTCGGCGCGCAAGGCTATGACGTGAATTTGCTGCAGCGCGTGCCGCAGGCCGGCCGGAAGTAGCCGGGTTGCCGCTGCGGCCCCACGCGGGACTTGTGTCCGGGCTCAGCCCGTCCACTTGTATCGTGGCCGTGCCTTCGCCAGGCACAAGG
>CANJKD010000080.1 GCA_947474415.1 Burkholderiales bacterium
CGGCGACGCGCTCGAACTCACCGCCGGCCGCACCCGCCTGCGGCTGCGCCTGCCCGGCCACACGCTCGCTGCCGAACTGCCGCTCACCGCCACCTTGCCGCTGCGGCGCCGCGCGGCAACCATCGGGATCGCCGCCGCGTTGCTGCTGCTCGGCCTGCTGCTGCGCACCTGGCTCGACACCGACCCCGACGGCTTCGGCCGCGCCGCCGGCTCGATGCTGCTCGGCGTGGTGGTGGCCGGCGGGGTGTGGTGCGGCGCCTGGGCGCTGCTGTCGAAAACCTTCGCGCACCAGGCGCGTTTCGGTTGGCACTTGCGGGTGTTCCTGCTCGGCAGCATTGCCGGCCTGCTGGTGAGCGCGTTGCCACCGCTGCTCGGCTTCATGCTGTCGTGGCCGTGGCTGTCCGATTTCGCCTTCGTCGGCACCATCGGCGTGGCCTCGGTGGCGCTGTACTTCCACCTGCTGGCCGTGGAACCGGCGCGGCAGCGGCTGATGAAGTCGGTGGCGACCTTGTGCGGCGTCGTCGGCATCGCCTTGACGCTGTGGTTCAACGTGCAGCGCAGCGACCAGTTCGGTGACGAGCTCTACATGAACCACCTGTTCCCACCCGCATTGCGGCTGGCGCGGCCGGTGACCACCGATGCCTTCATCGGCGGGCTCACGCCTTTGAAGACCACGCTGGACAAGAAAGCCAAGGACACCAGTCAGGGCGAAGAGGCGGCCAGCGGCGAAGGCGAAGAGTGACGGCACGCGTACCCCACCTGGAACAACGGTGAGCAACCCGTCCACTCCAAGAACCGTGCTGGTGACCGGCGGCAGCCGCGGCATCGGCGCCGCAGCGGCCTGGCTCTGCGCGCAGCGCGGCTGGGCCGTGGCGGTGAACTACACCCGCGACGCGGCCGCCGCACAGGCCGTGGTCGCGCGCATCGGCACGGCCGGCGGCACCGCGCTGGCCGTGCAGGCCGATGTGGCCGACGAGGCCCAGGTGCTGGCCATGTTCGCCACCATCGACCGCGAACTGCCGCCACTGTTCGGGCTCGTCAACAACGCCGGCGTGGTCGACGTGGCGTCGCGCGTCGATGTCATGACCCTGCCACGTTTGCAGCGCATGTTCGCCATCAATGTGTTCGGCAGTTTCATGTGTTCGCGCGAAGCCGTGAAGCGCCTGTCCACCCGCCATGGCGGGGCGGGCGGCGCGATCGTCAACCTGTCGTCGGTGGCGGCGCGCCTCGGTGCGCCCGGCCAGTACGTGGACTACGCGGCGGCGAAGGGCGCGATCGACAGCTTCACGGTCGGGCTGGCGAAGGAGGTGGCGCTCGAAGGCATCCGCGTCAACGCGGTGCGGCCGGGCATCATCGCGACCGACATCCACGCCTCCGGCGGCCAGCCCGACCGCGCCGCCGAGATGGCGCCGATGGTGCCGATGCAGCGCGCCGGCAGCGCCGAAGAGGTGGCCGAGGCGATTCTCTGGTTGTTGTCGGATGCATCGAGCTACACCACGGGCGCCTTGATCGACGTGACCGGCGCGCGCTGACGCCGCCTACTTGCCGATGACCCTCGCCATGCAGCCCAAGCCCACGGCCGCCACCAGCCGCGACCAGACCCGCGCCGAAGAGATCGCGAACAGCATCAGCCACGGCCTGGGCTTCCTGCTCGCGATCGCCTCGCTGCCGCTGCTGCTGGCGTTCTCATCGGAGCGCGTGAGCGCCCTGAACATCGTCGCGATGTGCGTGTTCTCGGCGACGATGATGCTGCTTTACGGCGTCTCGACGCTGTACCACGCCGTACCCCACGGCCGTGCCAAGACCTGGCTGAACCGCTGTGACCACGCCGCCATCTACCTGTTCATCGCCGGCAGCTACACGCCGTTCGTGCTAGGCGTGCTGCGCGGCGGCTGGGGCTGGTCGCTGTTCGGCTTGGTCTGGGCCTGCGGGCTGCTCGGCTTCACCGCCAAGCTGATGGACCGGCTCAAGCACCCGCTGTGGTCGACCGGGCTCTACGTGGCGATGGGCTGGGTGGCGGTGGTGGCAGCAGCGCCATTGGTGGCGCGCATGCCCGGCGCCGGCCTCACGCTGCTGGTGGCAGGCGGCCTGCTCTACACCGCCGGCGCGGTGGTCTTCATGTTCGACTCGCGGGTGCGCTTCGCGCATTTCGTGTGGCACCTGTTCGTGCTCGGCGGCAGCGCCTGCCACTTCTTCGCGGTGCTCTGGTACGCGCAGTAGGGGCTTGGATACGGGCCGGCGGCTGCGGGCTGCAAGGCCGCGGCGCAGGCGTTCAATTGCGCCTGAATCCCCCCGCTTTTCCCGCCTCCTAAATTACTGCGCGCATCGACACTGGCCGCCACTCACGATGGAGCATGGCCTTGGCGCGTCTCAACCTGACTGCATTGACCCAGTGGATCACTGCCGCTGCAGTTCAACACCCCAACCGTCTCGACCACGCACTGGCCACCCGCTTCGGCGTGACCCGGCGCACCGCGCAGCGCGCGCTGGCGAGGCTGGCCGACATGAACTGGCTGTTGATCGACGGCGACACCCGGCATCGCCGCTACCGGCCCGGCTTGCTGCGCCAGGTGGTGCAGCGCTACGCGCTGGCCGGGCTGGCTGAAGACACGCCCTGGGCGCACGACTTCGCACCAAACTTCGCCTTCCCCGTTGCCGTGAACCGGATGGTGCAACACAGCTTCTGCGAGCTGGTGAACAACGCCATCGACCACAGCGGCGGCAGCCATGTGACCGTGTCGCTGCGGCAGACCGCGAGCCAGGCGCAGTTGCTGGTTTCGGACGACGGGCGTGGCCTGTTCAGCCGCATCGCCGAAACCTTCGCGATCGACGACCCCCGGCTGGCGGTGCTGGAACTGAGCAAGGGCAAGCTCACGAGCCAGCCGCAACGCCACAGCGGGCAAGGCCTGTTCTTCACCTCGAAGCTGGCCGATGTGTTCGACCTGCACGCCAACGAAGTGGCGTTCCAGCAGCGCGGCTGGGACGGCCAGGGCTGGCGCTCCCAGCACGCCCTGAAGCGCGAAGGCACGTCGATTTATGCGGCGATTTCGCTCGACACCACACGCACGCTTGAGTCGGTTCGCAAGGCCTACAGCCTCGACGGGTTGGGCGTGGGCTTCGAACGCACCGTCGTGCCGCTGCGCCTGATCACGTCGGATATGGCCGGGCTCGAATCGCGCGCGCAGGCGCGTCGCGTCGGTACGCGGCTGAACGAGTTCCGCCGGGCCGAGCTTGATTTCAACGGTGTGCCCGATGTCGGCCATGCCTTTGCCGACGAGTTGTTCCGCGTGCTGGCCCGTGAGCACCCGGCGCTCGAACTGGTGCCGGTGAACATGTCGAGCGCCGTGGCTGCGATGCTCGCCAGCGTGCTCGCCAGCGCCTGACTTTACCCGGGGAAAAGGCCGGCGAAGCCTGGCAAAGCCGATCAGGTTGGCCACTCGGCCGCGTGGGTGCCGGGGCGGGCCGGCGGCAGTTCGAAGAACGCTGGCGTCAACGCCATCTGCTCGACCGGCGCGATCGCACTGATGCGGCCGAACGCGTTCGCCGTCGCATGGCGCCAGGGCGCGACCTCTTCCGCCGTCAGCTCCGGCGCGGCGAGCCCGTTCACATCGCGCCCGAGCGAGCACAGCCAGTGGCCGGTCTGCGCCAATGACACGCGCACCTGCCACGAGCCGCCTTCGACCGCGCGCCGCTGCAGTGCCACCATGGCGCCGAATGCCGCAAGATAGCCGGTGGCGTGGTCGAGCGCCTGGCAGGGCAGTTTGCCGGGCAGGGCCAGGTCAGCGCCATCGCCATCGCCACGTCTGCCTTCGTCGAACGCGATGCCGCTGGCCGATTGCACCAGGCTGTCGAAGCCGCGCCGCTGCGCCCACGGCCCGGTGTGGCCATAGGCCGAGAGGCTGACCTGGACCAGGCCGGGGCGCAACCCGGCCATCGCCTGCGCACCGAAGCCGCGTGCCGCCAGCGCACCGGGCCGATAGGCTTGCAGGAACACATCGGCAACGCCCACCAGTTCGCGCAAACGGGCCTGGCCCGAGGCGTCGCGCAAGTCGACGCGGGCCGAGCGCTTGCCGCGCCCGGTGTCGATCACCAGCGACTCGAAGTTGGGCAGGTGCGCGGCGCCAATGGCCAGCACGTCGGCGCCGTGTTGGGCGAGCGTGCGCGCCGCCACCGGCGCGGCGATGACGCGCGACAGGTCGAGCACGCGCACGCCCTGCAGCGGGCGCAGCGCCGGTTGCGCACGGCCAATCGACGCGTGCGGCTCGGGCGGCGCGTCGCCGATGCGCTCGATCTCGAACAGGGGCAAGGCCGCGATGGCGGTGGCCTGCGGGTGCGCCTGCCATTCGTCAGGCGTGCGAACGAAGGCGGCGCACAGGCCGGCCGCAGCGAACCGCGCCTCCAGTTCAGCGGCCTTGCACTGCGCCATCGCAGCGGCCACGGCGGCGCGGCTGTCGGCGCAACCCAGCACATGCAGCACGCCTTGGTGGTGGTGCGGGAAGTGGGTGTGGAGCTGCACCCAGCGGTCGTCGGCCGTTTGGTGATAGCCGAAGATCGGGCTCGATTCATCCTTCGGCGGCTGGCCATCGACCGTCAGGTAGCGCTCGCTGCGGAACATCGCCAGCGCACGCCGCATGCTGACCTCGATGGCCTGTGGCCGGCCGCCGCGCGCCTGCCACGTCTGCGCGGCGGCGAGCGCCTGCGCGGCAACCGTCGCGGCGGCCACCGGGCCGACTTGGAAGGACGAAGGCAAGGAGCGTTCGGTCTCGGTGAAGCGCACGCTGGCCAATGCCGCCGGGTCGGCTTCGGCCAGGCGCCAAAGGTCGCGCACCAGCTGGCCGGTCAGTGCATGCGCCGTCATTTCGCGGCCAGACCCTTCAACGCGTCGAGCAGGCTTTGCGCGGCCAGTTTCTCGGCCGGTGTCGCCATCTCGATGTAAGGCAGCAGCGTGAACTGCGCTTCGTTGTAGACCGAGTCCCACATCCACACCGCCGGCACGCGCGCCTTGAGTTCGCGCAAGGTCTGGATCAGGCCCGCCTGCGCGGTTGCGAGCTGGCCTTTCGCGAGCGCAGCGAGCACGCGCAGCTCGGTCTGCCCCACGACCGACCAGAAGTCAGGCCGTTCGTTTGCGGCCTTCTGTACCGAGGCAGCCGCCACCTCGAATCGCTCGGCATCCAGCGCCGGCAGGTGTTTGTTCAGGAACGCACGGCGCAACTCGGCGCTGATGCCGTTCTTGGCCGGATAGAAGAGCGTGTCGGCGCCGGCCTTGCGCGCCATGGCTTCGGCCGCGACGTAGTGTTCGACCATCGCGTCGAGTGCTTGCGTCGCCTCGGTCTTGCGGCCGGCCTGCCACTCGACCATCGTCAGCCGCTTCCAGGCCGAGCCGAGCAGGTTCGCTCGCTCCAGCGTCGGCTGCAACGCGGCGAGACGTTCGAGTTGCGTGATGCCGGCCCGGATGCCGGCGCCATCGTTGGCTTTCCCGGCCCGCCGAACGCGCAGGTTGCCGAGTTGTTCAGCGGCCTTGAACGAGGCGCTGCCGTCCGCCGCGTCGATCGCCTTGCCGTACCACTCGATCGCCTTGCCGATGGCACCGGCGCCTGCGTACGCGACACCGAAGGCCTCGGCAACGGCACCCATGCCGCCCCAGAGCGAAGCGAATTCAGCGTCGAGATAGCGCAACTTGTCGAGCTGAGCTTCGGCCTTGGCACCGCCGTACTGGCTGCCGATCGCAATGGTTTCAAGTGCCAGCGCGAGCGACACCGGCGAGGCCACGCCAGCGAACTCGTCGCCCAGCGCCTGCGCCGGCCGCTGCGCGTCGGCACCTTCGCGGCGCCAGCTCCATTCCGGGTCGCCGTAGCACTGGTAGGCGGCCCAGGTGTTGCCCTGGCGGTTCGCGTTCCAGGCGGCTGTGCGGGCCGCGCCGACGGCTTCGATGAAGCGTGCACCGCCCAGCAGCGAGGCGTAGAAGCTGGTTGCGAACTCCTCGGCCGCATCGTCTTCGACGGCCCAGCCGGCCGCGATGACGCAGCGCACGCCGACCTTGATGAGCGCTTCGGCAATGTTGGCTGCGAAACCGGCGCGGTCATAGGGCTTGAGCACCGCTGCCGCGTCGCGGCCGGCGAGGTGGCAGCAGTTCAGAAACACCAGTTCGGGCACGGTGCGCATCGCGTTCACCTCGTTCGCGCCGAGGTAGGTTTTGTCACCCGACAGCACCACGCCGCCGTTCGCGCCGTACTCGCCATGGCCAGCAATGTGGACGACGCGGTAGGGCCGCTCGAACAAGGCGTTGATGATGGTCTGCGCGTCGTCGTGATCGACCAGCGCCCGAACCTTGGCCGCGGCGATGCCGCTGCCCGGCGCAGTGAGCCGCGCGGCGACCGCAATCGCTTCGCGGCGCGCACCGTCGAGCGGCGGGTAGAAGGCAGGGTCGCACTTCGGCTCGCCGATCACGAGCACATCGTCGTTCGGGCTGGCATCGACCACCTGCGCCCGGAAGTCCTTGATCTGCAGCTTGCGGATCAGCTTGCTCCGGATCGCCCAGGGCCGTGAATCTGCCGATTGAGCGTCGGGGTTCGTGTCGAGCAGTTCCCACGGGATGCCGGCGGTGGCGGATTCGAGCTCGATCACCATTTCGCTCGTGCCACCGAGGAAGGCTTCCATCTCCACCGGGATCAGCAGGTTGAACAAGGTGCGACCGATCTGCGGGTCGGCGTTGGCGTCGTTCGACGCCTTGGCCACCAGTTCGCGCAGCAAGGTGCCCTGCGCATGCACGGCGCGCACCTCGGTGCGGGCGCGTTTGGTGTCGAGCGTGTACTGGATGCAGGGCAGCGCCGGGTCGCTGCCTGGCACGGGCAGCGCGCTGATCAAGTCGTAGGTCGAGCCGCGGTAGCTCGAATCGAGCGAACGCCGCATGGCCCCCGGGCCGAAGCCAATTTTGCCGACCAACTTGAGCCGGTTCGGTGCCGCGAGTTCCTGTAGTTGCAACGCGCGCCAGGCGTCGCCCGCGCGTTCGAGGTAGACCTCGACGAAGGTCAACTTGGCGAGTTGCGGCCAGCTGCTGTTCTGCAACTTCAGGCTCGCGTCGAGCGCGCCCTGCGCAATGGCCCGCACGGCGCCCCCCGGGGTGATGCCGGTCCCGCCGCTGCCCATCAGGGTGGCGGCCAGTTCGAATTGCGCAGGCGCGCCGCCATCTTGATCTGCGGCACTCTCGGACAGCCGCTG
The DNA here is from genome assembly GCA_947474415.1 of Burkholderiales bacterium. Lineage (GTDB taxonomy): Bacteria > Pseudomonadota > Gammaproteobacteria > Burkholderiales > Burkholderiaceae_C > LMDS01. The sequence goes on from CANJKD010000080.1 coordinate 7,219, forward strand.
TGCATAGGCCAGCACCGCCTGGCGCACGCTGAAGGACAGTTCGACGAGGCGCAACTTCCCTTCCTCGCCGAGCCCGACCACGATCGAGGCGCTCGGCCGCGCCATCTCGAACGGGTTGTCGCGGTCCTTGCGCACGTTGCCGAAAATCTGGTGCGAACCCGGCGCGTCCGGGTACAGGCCGGCGGCGAGCGAGCGGCTCATGCCCTGGTCGACGAGCGCGTCGATCATGCGCTCGGCGCCCGTCAAGGTCATCGAGCGGTAGTGGCCGACGAGCAAGGGTTGCTGCACGAAGCGCAGATCGGCGTTGAGCACCACGACATTCAACGGAGCGACTCGGGACGGGGTAGGCAGGCCAGCGGCATCGCCACGGCCGAGCCCCATCACATCGGCCTCGCTCGACGGTGGCTGCGATGCGTTCAAGCCGCGCGACGGGCGGCTGCGCACCAGCGCGGCCTGCGCCGCGGGCGCGGCACCGGCGGCGGCACTCCTGGTGCTGCCGCGCGCTGCGCGCTGACCACCCGACACGGGTTCGCAGGCATCGAGCAGCGTCGTCTCGCCGTTCTTCAACAGTTCGATGTAGGCCGCGAACGCATCCACCACATCGGGCAGCTTGCCGTGCTCGGCATCGACCTTCCAGGTGCGCACGCCGGGCAGCAAGGCACTGGCGCGGGTGACGCGGCCATCACCGTCGTCAGGCGTGTCGAGGTAGGACAGACCATCGTTGTCGACGACGATGCCGACCGGCGTGAACGACGCATGGCCGATCACCAGCAGCATCTTCGCGGTGTCGATGCCGAAGGTGGCCACCTGCGCGTCGAGCCGGCGCCGCAGCGCGACGGCCTGGTCGAGCACGGCCTGTGGCGGTGCGCCCCATTCGTAGACGGTGCGCTGCGGGCCTTCGTTGTGCCAGATGCTGCGGTCACGCAGCCGCGCCATGTCGTCGTCGGCCAGCTTCTGCCAGGTGCTGGCCTTGTCGAGGCCGA
>CANJKD010000081.1 GCA_947474415.1 Burkholderiales bacterium
GCTCGCTCGGCGTGACGATGTCCGTCAGGCGGATGCCGAACTTGTCGTTGACGACGACCACCTCGCCCTGGGCGATCAGGTAGCCGTTGACGAGCACGTCCATCGGCTCGCCGGCCAGCGCCTCGAGCTCGACCACCGAGCCCTGCGCGAGCTGCAGAATGTGCTTGATCGGGATCCGTGTGCGGCCCAACTCCACGGTCAGTTGCACCGGGATGTCGAGGATCATGTTGATGTCGTTGCCGGCCGACATTGCCGTGGTCGGCGTGAAGTTCTGGAACGACGCCGACGCCACCTGGTCGGCAGCCGAGTGCAGTTCCGAGGCGGTTTCCGGCTTCGCTTCGGCCAGAGCGGCGGCCCATTCGGCCGCCATCGCGTCCTGTTCGTCGCTGGCTGCGGTGGTGTTCTCTTCAGACATTGCTTGCTCCAATCCAGCCATCGCTCGTGCTGGTCAACAGTTTGTTCACTTTCAGCGCGTACTTGCCGTTCGAGATGCCGTAGTGACAGTCGAGCACCGGCACGCCGGCAACCTTGGCCTCCACCGACTGGCGCATGTCGAGTTCGATGAAGTCGCCCGCCTTCAGCGCCAGCAACTGCTCCACCGTGGCCGGCGCGTGCGCCAACTCCACCACCAACTCGACCTCCGCCGACTGGATCTGCTCTTTCATCAGGTTCACCCAGCGCCGGTCGGGTTCGACGGCATCGCCCTGCATGGTCGAGTACAGGATGTCGCGGATCGGCTCCAGCGTGGCGTAGGGAATGCAGAAGTGGATCGTGCCGCTGGTGTCGCCGATTTCGAGCGTGAAGCTTGTCGCCACCACCACCTCGCTCGGCGTGGCGATATTCGCGAACTGGGGCTGCATCTCCGAGCGCTGGTACTCCAGTTCGAGCGGATAAATGCCTTGCCAGGCCTTCTTGTACTCGGCCGTGATCACCTCGATGATGCGGGTGATGATGCGCAGTTCGGTGGGCGAGAAGTCACGCCCTTCGATGCGCGTGTGGTACTTGCCGGCGCCGCCGAAGAGCGCGTCGATGACTGCGAACACCAGCGTCGGGTCGCACACGATCAGCCCCGAGCCGCGCAGCGGCCGAACGCTCACGATGTTGAAATTGGTCGGCACCACGATCTCGCGCAGGAAGGCGCTGTACTTCTGCACCTTGATGCTGCCGATGGCGATTTCCGGGCTCCTGCGGATCAGGTTGAACAGGCCGATGCGTATGTTGCGCGCGAACCGTTCGTTGATGATTTCCATCGTGGGCATGCGCCCGCGAACAATGCGTTCCTGGCTCGCGATGTCATAGCCACGAACCGCCCTGTTGTCGACTTCCTCGGCCTCCAGCTTCTGGCTTTCGCCGGTGATGCCTTGCAGCAATGCGTCGACTTCGTCCTGCGACAGGATGTGCTGATTCATGCGGGGTGACTTGGTGCGTGGCCGAAGGCGAAGGAGTCAGACATTTACTGGATGATGAAGTTGGAGAAGTGGACGCGATGAATCGGGTTGTCCACGACCGTCGCCTTTTTCTTGGCCTTCGGGTTCTTCTTGGGCGTGTCTTCGCCTTCGTCGGCGTCGTTGGGTTCTTCGATGGCAATGCCCATCGTGCGGGCAGCTTCACGCTGGACCTGGCCGGCGAGCTTCTCCTTGCCCGAGCGTTCCAGCAACTCGCGCGAGCTCTTGTGTGCCAGGATCATCAGGATGCCGTTGCGGATCGCCGGCATGTAGGTCTTCATTTCCTCGGCGAACTTCGGGTCCTCGACTTCGAGCGTGATGCCGATCTGCGCGTAGCGGTCGGATTCCTTGTCGGACAGGTTCACGACGAACGGGTCGAGCGGCACGAAGGTCGGCGGGTGCTTCGGGTCGCGTTTGGCAGCGGCGTGCTCGGCGACCGGCGCGTCTTCTTCGGCGCCGTCGGTGTCGTGCGCTTTCTTTTTCATGAGGAACATCGCCGCACCGCCGCCAATCAGCACCACCAGCAGCGCTGCCGCGACGATGATGATCAGTTTTTTCTTGCTTTTCTTTGCGGGCACTGCTGCATCAGCATCAGCGGTGGGAGCAGCAGCAGACATCGTCTCTCCTTCAGTTCACGGGGCCGCAGCGGCGCCGCAGAGGGGTCCCCGGCGCCTGCTGGCATGAAGGAAATTATGGAAACGATGGCGGGAACTTAAGCGGTGATAAGGGGGGGAATAGGTGGCCAGTCCGGCGCTGGCGAGTCGGCTCGACCCAGGTGCGAGGTCAGGCGTACAGGTCGACGCCGCCCAGCGTCACGGTGCGGCGCACCGCACGCTGTGCGCCAGCCCCGGCCGCGTCAGCCGCGTCGCCCGCGCCGATGCGCCGGGCGCGTGGGCCGGCCCCCGCCGTGGTGCCTGGTTCCGAACCATCGCCCCGGCCGCGCGAGTGCTGCGACACCCCGCCCCCCGCCAGCGTGAAGCCGGCGTCGTGCAGGGCGCTGGCCAGTGCCGGCAGGCTGGCCTCGATGGCCTCGCGCGTGGCCGCCGCATCGGCGCCGAAGTCCACGCGTGCCTGGGTGCCATCGACCACAATCTGCACCGACACCGGGCCCATGTCGGCCGGGTTCAGGTGCAACTCGGCGTGCTGCACGCCGTCGCGCGCCAGCACGCTCAATTGCAGGCCGAGGGCCTGCTGGAATTCGGGTGCATTCACCGGCGTTGGAACGGCCACCGCCAGCGGTGGCGGCGCCTGTGGGAGCTGGGCAGCGGGCAACACCCCGGCTGCGGCTGCGGCGGCCAGCGCGGCGTCCGGCGCGCCGGTGGCCGCCCGCGCCGCCTCGGCCGCCGGCAGGGTGCCGATGTCGGTGGCCAGCAGTGCCGCAAAGCCGGGCTCGGGCGGGCCGGCAGGCTGGTTTGTGCCGGCACCGCCTTCGGCCACTGCCAACGCGTCGGTACGGGGTGCGCCCGGTGCGGCGGAACCGAAGGGTGGGCTGTCGCCCGCCGCCGCCGCCTCACCGCTGCCGAGGCTTGCGCCCGCAGCGCTGGCGCCGCGTGCCTCGGTCGCAACGGCAGGTTCACGCGGAAACCCGGCGATCCACTGCAGCAGGGCCGGGTCGGGCGCCACGCCAGCATCGGCCCGGTGCAAGCCCGCAGCCTCGGTGGACAGGCGGCGGCCGCCGTCGGCGTCGGGCACAGGCTGGCCGGCGCCGGAGGCGGCCGGCCGCGCGCTGCGGTTCGCCGCGCCGGCCGGCGTGGCGCCGCGCGGCTTTCCGGCCGTGGCCGGCTGCACCGCGATGTCGGACTCGGCATCGTCCGGCGTTGCGGCATCGGCTGCCGGCCCGGAGGGCGTTGGGCGCGAGGCTTGCCCGGCTTGCTGCGCCGGCTCGGGGCGCAGTGCGGCAGGTTCTGGCCTGGCGTTCGCCACCGCCACGGCCTGGTTCTGGCGCAACAGTGAAGCGAAGCCGGCCGGGTCGGCATTCGATGCCGGCGCATGGCCGGCCGATGGCGCCGGCGCCGCGGGTTCTGTCGACGCGCTGCGCTCAGCGCGCAGTGAGGTGGTCTTGAGGGGTGACATGGCGGTGCGTGGTTTCAGCTCAGGCCCGGCTGGCCACCCGTGCCGTGCCGGTTCCACGCGACGCGGGCCGCGAACTCGTCGCTCTGCTTCTGGTCGCGCCGCTCGTCGGCAAGCCGTTGTTCGAGGCCGCGGCGTTCGATCAGCTTGCGCACCGAGGCGCAGCGCAACTCGGCTTCGCTCAGCAGCCCGAGCGCGCGCTCGACCTGGCTTTCGGCATGCGCCTCGACACGCAGCTGGTGGTCGACCGCTTGCGTCAGCCGTGCCATGAAACCGTGGTAGCAGTGCACCAGCTCAATCCGCCCCTCGACGGCGAACTGCGCGTTCCAGCGTTGTTCGTATTCGCGCCGGTAGGTGCGCAGTTGCTCGGATTGCGCGCTGGCGGCCTGGCGGTGCGCCACGGCGCGCAAGTGTTCGGCAATTGCCGTATCGCGCTGGCTCTCGTTGCGGCCAAGCAGTACGGCCAGGGTGTGGATGTTCGTCATGCGCGTGCGCTGCCGCTGACCACCGCATGCAGCCGCTGCAGGCTGCTGCCCAGCGCGGCGCATTCGTGCATGCCCTGCTGCAGCAACGCGGTCATCGGTTCATGCAGGCGTACGGCGGTATCGAGTTCGGCGTCGTGGCCAGGCGCATAGGCGCCGAGCTGGATCAGGTCGCGCGCCTTCTGGTGGCGGGCATGCAATTGGCGGAAGCGCCGCGCCGCTTCAATGTGCTCGCCCGAGGCCACGCTCGTCATCACCCGCGAGACCGACTTCTCGATATCGATGGCCGGGTAGTGGCCGGCCTCGGCCAGCTCGCGCGAGAGCACGATGTGGCCGTCGAGAATGCCGCGCGCGGCATCGGCGATCGGGTCTTGCTGGTCATCGCCTTCGCTGAGCACGGTGTAGAACGCGGTGATCGAGCCGCCCCCGGCCACGCCGTTGCCACTGCGCTCCACCAGCTGCGGCAGCTTCGCGAAGCAGCTCGGCGGGTAGCCCTTTGTGGCAGGCGGCTCGCCGATGGCCAGCGCGATCTCGCGCTGCGCCATCGCATACCGCGTCAGCGAATCCATCAGCAGCAGCACGTTCATGCCGCGGTCACGGAAGTGTTCGGCAATCACGGTGGCGTAGTTCGCACCCTGCATTCGAACCAGGGGCGGCGAGTCGGCCGTGGCCACCACCACCACGGCGCGGCGCATGCCTTCTTCACCCAGGATGTCTTCGATGAATTCCTTTACCTCGCGGCCGCGCTCGCCGATCAGCCCGACCACGATCACCTCGGCCTCGGTGTAGCGCGCCATCATGCCCAGCAACACCGACTTGCCCACGCCGGTGCCGGCGAACAGGCCGATGCGCTGGCCCCGGCCCACCGTGAGCATGGCGTTGATCGCGCGCACACCGGTGTCGAGCGGGGTGCGCACTGGGTCGCGGTCCATCGCGTTGATCGGGCGGCGCGTCAGCGGTTCCTTGTGGACATGGGCTATGGCGCCCTTGCGGTCCATTGGCATGCCGTGCGAGTCAATCACGCGGCCGAGCAGGCCGTCGCCCACCGGCAGGTGCAGCGTGCGGTCCTGGTGACGGCGCCACGGGTGGCGCGCCGCGCCGAGCTGCATCGGCACGATGGGGGACGGGCGCGGCACGACGCGCGCGCCGCTGGCCAGCCCGGCCACATCGGCGGTCGGCATCAGATAGGCGCAGTCGGCTGAGAAGCCGACCACCTCAGCCGGCACCGGCGCCTGGCCTTCCATGCGCACTTCGCAGACCGAACCTACCGGCACGCGAATGCCGGCGGCTTCGAGCACGAGGCCCGTCACGCGCACCAGCAGACCCTGCGTTTCGAGGTGCATCGCATCGGCCGAAAAGTTGCGCATGTCGGCCAGGTAGCGCTGCCATTTCTCAGTGGTGGCCAGCGCGTGTATTTCATGCGGGGAAGTGATCATTCGTGTGCCTTGCGGGTGTCGTCACGGCCGGTGCCGGCTTGCAATTGGGCGTGGTCGGTGGCCTCCTCGGGCGCCACTTGCCCGTCCCAGCTTTCATCGATGCCCAGCGTGGCCGCCGCGCGGCGCCAGCGGGTGTCGAGGCTGGCGTCGATCACACCGATGTCGGACTCGACCAGGCAGCCGCCGCGCGCCATGCTGGCGTCGCCGAGCAGGCGCGCGCCGCGTGCCTCGATCACCTCGGCCGCGCCAAGGGCCACCAGCGCGTGGTCATCCGGGTGCACGCGCAGCGTGATGTGGCGGGCACTGAGCAGCAGCGTGTCGAGCGCCTCCTGTGCCACCTGCGCCACCAGGTCGGGGCGCGTCACCAGCTCCGAGCGCACGATCTGGCGCGCCAGGTGGGTGGCGCTGATGGCCAGGGTGCGCGCCATGTCCTGTTGCAGGCCGTCCAGCTCGTCGGCGAGCGACTGCACGAGTGTGCCGACCTGCGCCGTGGCCTGCTTCGCATAGCTTTGCTTGAAGCCGTCGAGCGCCACCAGGCCGTCGCGGTAGCCGTCCTGATAACCGGCCTGGCGCGCGGCCTGCAGGGCAGCCGCCTGCTGCGCCGCCGGGTCGGGTTTCGCAGCCTCGTCGGCGCTGCCCGTCGTGCCGGTCGCGCCGCGCTGCACATTCGCCTGAGGCAGCGGGCCACCGGCCAGGTCGCCGGGGCTCCAGGCGGAGAACGAACTCAGTTCTTCGCGTGGAATGAAGCGCGCGTAGGCATTGCTGCGGCCGCCATCGGCCGGTGGCGGCACGGGGCGCGGTTTAGACGAAGTCATCGCCGCCTCCGGCACCGCCCAGCACGATCTGGCCTTCGTCGGCCAGGCGCCGCACGTTCTTCAGCATTTCCTTTTGCTCGGCTTCCACTTCCGAGACCCGCACCGGCCCGCGCGACTCCAGGTCTTCGCGCAGCGTTTCGGCGGCGCGCGTCGACATGTTGCGGAACACCTTCTCGCGCATCTCGGGGGTCGCACCCTTGAGTGCCACCACCAGCGATTCGGACTGCACTTCCTTCAGCAGCAACTGGATGCCCTTGTCGTCGATCTTCTCCAGATCGTCGAAGGTGAACATGTTGTCCATGATCTTCTGCGCCAGGTCGTTGTCGGCCTCGCGGATGTAGTCGAGCACGGCGGTCTCGATGCTGGTGCCCATCAGGTTGATCATTTCGGCAGCCGTCTTCACGCCGCCGAGCGAGGCCTTGCGCGAACGTTCACCGCCGGCCAGCACCCGGCCCATCACTTCGTTCAGGTCTTTCAGCGCCGAGGGCTGGATGCCGTCGAGCGTGGCGATGCGCACCAACACTTCGTTGCGCTGGCGTTCGGGAAAGGTCTTGAGCACGCTCGATGCCTGCTCGAAGTCGAGGTGCACCAGGATCGCCGCCACGATCTGCGGGTGCTCAAGGCGGAGCAATTCACCGACCGAGCCCGGGTCCATCCACTTCAGGCTTTCGATGCCGGCCGTGTCGCCGCCGCCGAGCAGGATGCGTTCGATCAGCAGGTTCGCCTTGTCGTCGCCCAGCGCCTTGCGCAGCACCGACTTCACGTACTCGTCGGTGTCGTTGCACAGGTTGCACTGTTCGTCGGCCTGGCCGGCGAAGCTTTCCAGCACGGTGTCCACCCGATCGCGCGGCACCGACTTGAGGCGGGCGATGGTTTCGCCCAGGCTGTGCACTTCCTTCGGGCTGAGGTGCTTGAACACGCCGGCAGCTTCCTCCTCGCCCAGCGACATCAGCAGGATGGCGGCGTTTTCCAGACCTCGACTGTCCACGATGCGGCTCCGTTGTTTCGGTCAGGATGACTGGACGACGGCGGGCTCGCCATTCACCCAGCCGCGCAGGATGCCGGCCACCGCAGCCGGGTTCTCCTTGGCCAGCAGGCGCGCGCCGTCCAGGTGCTCGGTGCGCTTCGGCGCTGGCAAGGCAGGCAGTTCCTGATCGTCGTCCACCACTTCGGTCAACGTGCTGCCCCGCTTGGGCGGCGTTGGCGGTGCGAGCGCCACGTTCAATGCCGGCCGGACCATGCCCACGAATACCAGCAGCGCGACGAAGGCCAGGGCCAGCGGCACGGCGGCGGCACGCAGCATGTCGATCACCTCGGGCTGTTTCCACAACGGCGTCTCGACCTGCGGGATGACCTCGATCTTGAAGGGTGCGTTGACCACCTTCACCGAGTCGCCCCGGTCCTTGTTGAAGCCGATGCTCTCGCGCACCAGCGTCGCGAGCTTCTCGATCTCGGGGTCGCTCAGCGGCACCTGCGTCGTCTTGCCCTTCGGGTCGGTCACGCTGCGGTTGTTCACGACCACGGCAGCGTTCAGGCGTTTCACGTTACCGCTCGCATTGCGAGTTATGCGCACGGTCTTGTCGATCTCGTAGTTGGTGGTGGCGTCGCGCCGGCCGCTGTTGCCCCCACCGCCGCCCTGGGCGGTCTGCAGCGGCTGCGCGGCACCGGTCAGCGGTGCGGTGGCTGCCGCCGGTGGCTGGTTCGACGCGGCGCCTGGCACACCGCTCGGTGTGGCGGCACTGGCACCGCTCTGTTCCGAGGTTTGCTGGCTGCGGATGACCACGGCAGCCTTGTCGCCCTGGTTCGGCCGGAACTCTTCCGAGGTGGCTTCGGTCTGCGAAAA
>CANJKD010000082.1 GCA_947474415.1 Burkholderiales bacterium
GGGATCGTGGCGCCGGAAGCGCCGGCCACGACCACGGCACCGCCGGCTCCATCCGCGACGCCCGAAGCAAACTCCGCACAGGTGCCGCCGTTGGCGCCTTCGCCGCGCGCCTCGGCGCCGGCCACCGTGACAGCGCCGGCACGCGACCCGGCCGCCCTCCTCGCCGACCGGCCGGCGCCGGCCGGGCTGGCCGCAGGTATCGGCCCCGACCCTTTCAGCTACTTCGTGCAGGCGGGCGCCTATGCGCGCACCGAAGATGCCGACCAGCAGAAGGCCCGCCTGGCGATGATGGGCATGGAAGGCCGCATCAGCGAGCGCGACCAGTCGGGCCGCACGGTCTACCGGGTACGGCTGGGCCCGTTCGAGAAGAGGGCCGACGCTGACGCCGCGAAAGAAAAGCTCGGCGCAGCCGGAATCGAATCACAATTGGTGCGGGTGCAACGCTGACGACTTCGCTCGCTTGTGCGCCGGGCCTGGAATTTGCCGGCTCATAGCGACTCCGAATTCCGGTCTGCCGCCAACGCCCTTCAAGAACATACCCCATGAAACGTCGCCAGTTCTCCGCTTCCCTGCTCGGCACCGGCGCGGCAACTTTCGGCTGGGCCGGCGCGGCACTCGCGCAAGGCGAGCCAATCGAGGGAACGCACTACGTCCGCTTGAGCCAGCCGGTGTCGGCCGGTCCGGCCGGCAAGATCGAGGTCATTGAATTCTTCTGGTACGGCTGCCCGCATTGCAACGCGTTTGAGCCGGCACTCGACGCCTGGTCGAAGAAGCTGCCGGCCGACGTGTCGTTCCATCGCGTGCCGGTTGCGTTCAGCAACGAGCCGTTCGTGGCCCACCAGCGCATCTTTTACGCACTCGACAGCCTGGGCCTCCTTGAGGCCATGCACCGCAAGGTCTTCTACGCCATCCACAACGACCGCTCCCGGCTCGAAAAACCGGCCGACATTTCGGCCTTCATGGCGCGAAATGGCGTCGACGCGGCGAAATTCATGGAGGCTTTCGACTCCTTTGCGGTGCAGGCCAAGGCCAAGCAGGCCACGCTGCAGGCGGCCGCTTACAAGATCGACGGCGTGCCGGCCCTCGGGTTGCAAGGCCGCTACTACACATCGGGCTCGTTGGCGGGCAGCAACGACAAAGCACTTGCCGTTGCCGACTTCCTGATTCAGCGCATCCGCAAGGTCGCTTGAAGCCAGGAGGCGGTCGGGCTTTGGGTCGGGCCCGAGAGCGGCCTGTACATGTAAACCCTTGGACTAGAATGGCCTGCAAGTTTCATGCCTCTATGAAGAACCCTCGCCACATCGTCCTTGCAGTCTCGCTCGCAGCCTGCGCCGTGCCTCACGCCCACGCCGAACGCGCTGACCGGCTGAAGCCATTGACCGTCGAAGCCGACCAGAGCGGGCGCCTGGACCTGCAGAATCAGGTCGTCGTGTTCACCGGCAATGTGGTCGTGAGCAAGGGCACGATGGTGATTCGGGCTTCGCGCATCGAAGTGCGGCAACTGCCCAACGGCTACGACACCGCCACCGCCTTCGGTGCACCGGGCAAGCCGGCCACCTTTCGCCAAAAGCGCGACGGCGTCGACGAGTTCATCGACGGCGAGGCCGTGCGGCTCGAATACGACGGCAATAAAGACCAGATCAAGTTCATCGGCAACGCGGCCGTGCGGCGCCTGCGCGGCGCAGCGGTGGCCGACGAAATCAACGGCAACCTCGTGACCTACGACGCCACGACCGAAGTCTTCAGCGTTTCGGGCGGGGCCACGACCACGGCAGCCAACCCCGGCGGCCGGGTGCGTGCGGTGCTGACCCCGCGCGAAGGCACCGAAGCGGCGCTGGAAGCGGCCCAGGCCGCGTCGTCAGCGCCCCGTCCGGCCCTGAAGTTGAGCCCGACGCTCGGCAGCGCCAAGCCTGCTTCTGCACCGGCCGGGGACAAGCGTTGACTTCGTCCTCGGTGGCACCTTCCAACCCACGGCCCCGGCTGGAGGCGTTCGGGCTGCGCAAGTCGTTCGGCGCGCGCATGGTCGTGAAAGACGTGCACATGGCCGTCGACAGCGGCGAGGTCGTCGGCCTGCTCGGGCCGAACGGCGCGGGCAAGACGACCAGCTTCTACATGATCGTCGGCCTGGTGCGCGTTGACGCGGGCACGATCACGATCGAAGGCCGACGCGCCGAACGCCTGCCGATCCACCAGCGCTCGCGGCTCGGCCTGTCGTACCTGCCGCAGGAAGCGTCGATCTTCCGCAAGCTCACCGTCGAGGAAAACGTCCGCGCCGTGCTCGAACTGCAGATCGGGCCCGATGGCAAGGCACTGAAGCCGGCACTGATCGAGAAACTGCTCGACGGCCTGCTGCACGACCTGTCCATCGAGAAACTGCGCGACTCGCCGGCACCGGCTTTGTCGGGAGGGGAGCGGCGGCGCGTCGAGATCGCGCGCGCCCTGGCAACGCAGCCGCGCTTCATCCTGCTTGACGAGCCGTTCGCGGGCGTCGACCCGATCGCGGTGATCGAGATCCAGCGCATCATCGGTTTCCTGAAAAGCCGCGGCATCGGCGTGCTGATCACCGACCACAACGTGCGCGAGACCTTGGGCATTTGCGACCGCGCCTACATCATCAGCGAAGGCCGCGTGCTCGCCGAAGGCACGCCGACCGAGATTGTTGACAACGCCGACGTGCGCAAGGTCTACCTCGGCGAACACTTTCGAATGTGAAGCGATGACGACCATGTTTGCCAGGGCGCCGGGCTCGCCGCCGGGCCGCCAAGGTCCGCGAAGAGCCCCACTGTTGTGGACCTTGGCGGGCGCGCACCCCCTCGGGGGTTCGGCCGTACTTGGCCGGGAGGCTCCATGAAGCCAACCCTCCAGTTTCGGCTGTCGCAGCACCTGGCGCTGACGCCCCAGTTGCAGCAGTCGATCCGCCTGCTGCAGCTCTCCACGCTCGAACTTCACCAGGAAGTCGAGCAGATGCTGGAACAGAACCCGTTCCTCGAAGCCGAGGAAGATTCGGCGCCGGCCTTCGAGCCCCTCGCCGAGCGGTTGAGCCCGGCCGAACGCGTCGGCGAGCGCGAGACCGAGCGTGCGGCCGAATCCAGCGCCGACGGCGGCGGCGACGCCGAAGCCGCGCCGCTGGACGGCACCGACTTCGGTGGCACCGAACGCGACGACTGGGAAAACGGCACCGAGCGCGAAGATTTCGACGGCATCCGCGAAACCCCCGGCAAGAGCAGCACGAACAACGACTCCGACGAGTTCGACGGGCAAGACCGCGACACCGCCACCGTCAGCCTGCAAGACCACTTGCGCGAGCAGTTGTCGGGCATGCGGCTGCCGCCGCTGGACGCCGCAGCGGTGATGGTGCTGATCGAATCCCTGAACGACGACGGCTACCTGGCGGACACGCTGGAAGACATCGCCGAACAACTCGTCGATGCCGACGACGGCGCGGCCGACGACCGCACTGAGCGACGCGAAGAACTGATCGCCCAGTTGCGCTGCGGCCTGCGCTGGCTGCAAAGCATGGAACCCACTGGCGTGGGCGCCGCCGACCTGGCCGAATGCCTGACGCTGCAGCTGCGCACGCAAGAGCGCAGCGAAGCCCAGGCGATCGCGATCATCGTCTGCAAGCAGCACCTCGAACTGCTGGCGCGCCGAGACCTGAAGAAGCTGATGGCGGCAACCGGTGCCGACGAAGACCTGCTGCGCGAGGCGCAGGCGCTGATCGTTGCGCTCGAACCCAAGCCGAGCCGCCAGTTCTCGCGCGCCGAGGCGAACATCGTGATCCCCGACGTGATCGTGCAGAAGTCCGGCCGCGGCTGGAAGGTGGTGCTGAACCCCGACGTGATGCCCAGGCTGCGCATCAACGACCTGTACGCGAACGCGATTCGCCAGCAGCGCGGTGCCGGTGCGAGCGGCTCGTCTGCCGGCCTGACCTCGCGCCTGCAGGAAGCGCGCTGGTTCATGAAGAACATCCTGCAGCGCTTCGACACGATCCAGCGCGTTTCGCAAGCCATCGTCGGGCGCCAGAAGAACTTCTTCACGCACGGCGCGATCGCGATGAAGCCGCTGGTGCTGCGCGAGATCGCCGATGAGCTCGGCCTGCACGAATCGACGATTTCGCGCGTGACCACGGCGAAGTACATGTCCACGCCCTTCGGTACTTTCGAACTGAAGTATTTCTTCGGCTCGTCGCTGAACACCGAGGCCGGTGGCAACGCATCGAGCACCGCCGTGCGGGCGCTGATCAAGCAGATCGTCACAGCCGAGAACCCGGCCAAGCCTTTGAGCGACAGCCAGATCTCGCAGATGCTCGAGGAGCAAGGCATTCAGGTCGCGCGGCGCACCGTGGCCAAATACCGCGAGGCGCTGAAGATTGCGCCGACGCAATTGCGAAAGGCGATGTAGCCATGCCATTGCCGATTTTTCTGCCGTGCGCGGCGGGTGTCGAGGCCCTCCTCGCCGAAGAAGTGCAGCGCATCCTGCCGAAGCACCCGGTGCACGAGGCGCGCGGTGGCGTCGCGCTCGAAGGCGACCCGTTGGCGGTGATGACGCTGAACCTGGAGAGCCGCCTCGCACAGCGCGTTCTGCTCGAAGTGGCACACGGCTCGTACCGCGACGAGAACGACATCTACGAACTCGCGCGAACGGTCGAATGGACGCAGTGGATCACGCCCGAGCACACCTTGCGCGTCGACACCACGGCGCACCGCAGCCCATTGCGCAGCCTGAACTTCGCGGCGTTGCGCGTGAAGGATGCCGTGTGCGATGTGCTGCGCGACGCCACCGGCGAACGGCCGAGCGTGGACACTCGCCAGCCCGACCTGCAACTCGTGCTGCACCTTGGCGAACAGGAAGCCACGCTGTATGTCGACAGCTCCGGCGAGTCGCTCTTCAAGCGCGGTTGGCGCGAAGACAAGGGCGATGCGCCGCTGAAGGAAACGCTGGCAGCGGCAATGCTCGCCGCCGCCGGCTGGCGTGGCACACCGGAAGCCGGCGGCGCGCTGCACGACCCCTGCTGCGGTTCGGGCACCATCGCGATCGAAGCCGCGCAGATCGCCTGCGGCATCGCGCCGGGCCTGAAGCGGCGCTTCGCGTTCGAGCGCCTGCTGCCCTTCATCAGCGACGAGATGCGCGCCGAAGTGCAGCGTTTGCGCAGCCACGCGCAGGCCCGCATCCATGCCAGCGTGGTGCCGATCTTCGCCAGCGATGTGTCGTTCCGGATGGTTGATTTCGCGCGCCGCAACGCGCAGCGCGCGGGTGTCGAAGCGGCAATCACCTTCAACGGCGGTGACGCGCTGGAGCGGCCCGCGCCCGCGCTGCCCGACGGCCTGGCCGGCACCTTGATGGTCAACCCGCCGTATGGCGAGCGCATCGATGTGGCGGGCAAGGCGGCGCGAAGGGCAGATGAAGAACGCAGCGCCGATGACGGCGACAACCGGCACGCGCCGAGCGACTTCTTCCCGCGCCTGGCCGCCCACTGGAAGCGCGCCTACACCCAACACCCGGCCGGCTGGACCGCCTACGTGCTGAGCCCCGACATGAAGCTGCCGGGCGCGATGCGCCTGAAGGAATCGCGCCGCGTGCCGATGTGGAACGGGCCGATCGAGTGCCGCTTGTTCCGCTTCGATCTGGTCGCCGGGTCGGCGCGCAAGTAGGCCCCCGCGGCGGGTCACCCGGCCAGTGTCGTATTGCATTCTGTTTGGAACTCAAGCGGCCGTTTGCGCGGATGACCTTCTGCAGGATGTCGGCAGCGCGCTGGGTCCAGATGAATGCATCCGCCGATGACACGGTGAGCCAAGCCTGGGCAGGGGCGGGGGCGGGGGCGGGGGCAATCCACGCCGTGAGCCTGCGCTGGGACGGGCACCAGTACGTGTCATGGCAGGTGGATGACTTCTGCGACAGGTTCAACGTCACTGCGGTCTGAAGGCGTCGCGGTCCTGGTGTACACCGGCCGTTCGTCGGCGCGAAATCGGCATGCCCGAGCAAGTTCTGCGCGGTGCAAAGGCCGCAGCCCGCAGCCCGCTTTCAGCAGGGCGCGCGGCATCACGATGGCGGCCGATGCTGCCAATTGACTTCGTGCACGCAGCGCTGGCAAGAAGTCCATTGAAGCGATATCATTTTCGAACGAATACGACGTGCCCGGTTCAGGGTAAAGAACCCAGCCGGCAGCGCACGCAGGCAACCCGTACGAGCAGAAGACGCTCACTTTGATGCCGTGACAGCCTCCCGCTGTTCCGTGCGGAGGTCCGACCTGACTGGACTTGCATGCCACGCCTCGGGCAGGCGCGGCGAGTTGACACCCTCGGCAAGACAGGCCCCGCGCCGTTGCGTCGACGCATATAACTTTGGGCCCCGGCGGCCCCTTCTACCCCCTTCAGTCGCGCCGACCACCCTCGATCCACGCTGAGGAGCATCGTCCATGACGAACCAGAACCCGACCCGCATGGCGGCGATCTTCACCCGCCACTAGAAGACCTTGCTGACCGACTGGCTGCGCGAGCAGCTCAGCGCGCTGTCGGCCCGCCAGGACCTGATCTCCGAGCCTGACCTCAAGCGCCAGTCGGCCGAGTTCCTGGCGATCTTCACGCCGGCCTGCCACACCGGCGACCTGGCCGACATCACCCAGCCCGAATGGCAGCCGGTGCTCGATTTCCTGGCCGGCATCTCGCGCAGCCGGGCGGTGCAGGGCTTTTCACCGTCCGAGACCGCCACCTTCGTCTTCTCGCTCAAGCAGCCGCTGTTCGCCCGGCTGCGGCAAGAACTGGGCGCCGACGCGCAGGCATTGGCCGACGAAATGTGGGCGGCCACCGTGCTGCTCGACAAGCTGGGGCTCTACACCACCGAGGTCTACCAGAAGAGCCGCGAAGGCGTCATCAAGCGCCAGCAACAGGAGATGCTCGAACTGTCCACCCCGGTGGTCAAGCTCTGGGACGGCATCCTGGCGGTGCCGCTGATCGGCACGCTCGACAGCTCGCGCACGATGGTGGTGATGGAGAGCCTGCTGCAGAGCATCGTCGACACTGGCAGCGCGATCGCCATCGTCGACATCACCGGCGTGCCGACAGTCGACACGCTGATCGCGCAGAACCTGCTCAAGGCCGTGGCCGCGGCCCGGCTGATGGGGGCCGAATGCATCATCTGCGGCATCCGGCCGCAAATCGCCCAGACCATGGTGCACCTGGGCATCGAGTTCGGCAGCATCGTGACCAAGGCCAACCTGGCCGACGCGCTGGCCTACGCCTTCCGCCAGATCGGCTGCAGCGTCACCCGGCAGGCGCCACGCGGCTGAGCGGCGATGGACCGCATCCCCATCGTCCAGGTCGGCGAGTTCCTGCTCGTCAGCATCCAGGTCGACCTGCACGACAGCCTGGCGCTGAGCCTGCAGGACGACCTGACCAAACAGGTGGTCAAGACCCGCGCCCGCGGCGTGCTGATCGAGATCTCGTCACTCGACATCGTCGACTCCTTCGTCGGCCGCATGCTGGGCAACACCGCCGCGCTGACGCGCACGCTGGGCGCGCCGTCGGTGGTGGTGGGCATGCAGCCGGCGGTGGCGATGACGATGGTCGAACTCGGCCTGTCGCTGAACAACGTGCACACCGCGCTGACCCTCGACAAAGGCCTGGCGCTGCTGCGCACGCTGGTCGGCCCGGCGCTGGAGGCGGTTGACGATGCAGCCGACCCGCAGTGACACCCTGCCGCTGCGCACGCTCGAAGACCTGGTGCAGGTGCGCCAGTTTGTGCGCGCCAGGATGGTCGAGTTGGGCTTCGGCCTGCTGGCGCAGACCAAGATGGTGACCGCCGCCAGCGAGCTGGGCCGCAACACGGTGGTCTATGGCGGCGGCGGGTCGGCCCGCCTCGACCTGCTGGCCGACGGCGAGCGCAGCGGCCTGCGGGCGGTGTTCCTTGACCAGGGGCCGGGCATCGCCGACATCGAGCAGGCGCTGCGCAACGGCTACACCACCGGCGGCGGCCTGGGGCTGGGCTTGGGCGGGTCGAGGCGCTTGGTGCACGAGTTCGAGATCCGCTCCGCACCGGGCCAGCCCGAGTTTGTCATTTGGCCCCGTCACCTTCAATGGAATCAACGAC
>CANJKD010000083.1 GCA_947474415.1 Burkholderiales bacterium
CCCGCGCATGTAGATGTTGCCCGGCATGATGCCGAGCATCGCCTTGCCCGCGCTGATGATGCCGGCGCAGTTGGGCCCGACGATGGCGGTGCGCCGCTCTTTCGGGTAGCGACGCAGGTAGCGCTTGACGCGCATCATGTCCTGCGCCGGGATGCCGTCGGTGATGATGCAGACGAGCTTCAGCCCCGCGTCGGCCGCTTCCATCAGCGCGTCGGCGGCGAAGGGTGGCGGCACGAACAGCAGGCTGGCTTCGGCGCCGGTGGCCGTCACCGCCTCTTTCACGGTGTTGAACACCGGCAGGTCGAGGTGGCGCTGCCCGCCTTTGCCCGGCGTTACGCCGCCGACCAGACGCGTGCCATAGGCGATCATCTCTCGGGCGTGGAAGGTGGCCTTGTCGCCGGTGAAGCCTTGCACGATCACCCGCGTGGTTTCGTCGATCAGGATGCTCATGAACGTATCTCTCCGGGTTGGGCGGCCACGTGCCGGCGCGCGGCCGCCACGGCTTTCTCTGCGGCATCGGCCAGCGAGTCGGCAGTGATGATCGGAAGGCCGCTCTCCTCCACGATGCGCCGGCCTTCCTCGACGTTGGTGCCGGCGAGCCGCACGATCAACGGCACCTTCAGTTCCCGCGCGGCCTGCACCACGCCTTGCGCCACCCAGTCGCAGCGGTTGATACCGGCGAAGATGTTGACGAGGATGGCCTTCACGTTGCTGTCGGACAGCACGAGGTTGAATGCCGCCTGCACGCGTTCCGGCGAGGCGCCGCCGCCTACGTCGAGGAAGTTTGCCGGTTCGCCGCCCGCATACTTGATCATGTCCATGGTTGCCATCGCCAGGCCGGCGCCGTTGATGATGCAGCCGATGTCGCCTTCGAGGCCCACGTAGTTCAGGCCGTGCTGGCTGGCGGCGGCTTCGCGCGGGTCTTCTTCCTGCAGGTCGCGCATCTCGGCAATCTGGCGACGCCGGAACAGCGCGTTGTCGTCGAAGCTCATCTTGGCGTCGAGCGCCAGCAAGCGGTCGTCTTTCGTGACGACGAGCGGGTTGATCTCGACCATGGTCGCGTCCAGGTCGCGGAACGCGCGGTAGCAGCCGAGGATCGCGGTAACCGCCTGGCTCATCTGCTTGATGTTGAGACCGAGGCCGAACGCGAGCTCGCGCGCCTGGAAAGGCTGCAGGCCGACGGCGGGCTCTACCTCGATCTGCAGAACGGACTCCGGCTTGCCGTGCGCGATGTCCTCGATCTCCATGCCCCCCTGGGCCGAGGCGATGACACGGATGCGCTCGATCTTGCGGTCGAGCACGAAGCCGAGGTAGAGCTCGCGCTCGAATTCCGTTGCCGCTTCCACGTAGATGCGGTTGACCACCTTGCCGGCCGGCCCGGTCTGGTCTGTGACCAGCGTGGCGCCGAGCAGCGCCTTCGCCGCCGCCGCCACCTCCTGATAGGTACGGCAGAGCCTGACGCCGCCGGCCTTGCCGCGCCCGCCGGCATGGATCTGCGCCTTGACGGCCCAATGCCAGCCGCCGAGTTCGGTGGCCGCGTACACCGCCTGGTCGGCGCTGTAGGCCACGCTCCCGCGCGGCACCGGCACGCCGAAACCGGCAAGCAGTTCCTTGGCTTGGTACTCATGAATGTCCATGTGTGTCCTCTGTCGTTCCGTGTTTGGGTTGATCGAGACGCGCCGGACCGGCTTCAGCCGAGGCGTGCCTTCACGCGCTCGTGCACCGCGTCGGCCAGTGGCAAGCACTCGGCGAGCAGCGCCTCGAGTTCGGTCAAGGCGTTGTCGGCGAAGACGCGGTCCTTGATCTGCGGCGCGTTGATGCGGACGTTGAGTGCCGCGCTGCGCAGCGCCGCCGCACTCGCCAGCACGCCCACGCCCACGTCGCTGATGACATTGAGGTTGCCATGGTCGACGGCCCGGACCGCAAGGCGCACGCCCATGGCTGCGGCAAGCGCGCAAGCGAGCGGCGCCTCGGTGGCGGCTTTCAGCCCGGCCTGGATCGCAGCACTGCGCGCGGCCTTTTCGTCGTCGCTCGCCTTCGGCAGCTTGTACGCTGCCATCAGCGTGTCGAAGGCAGACGCATCGCCTTCGACCATCGCCGCCATGCGAGCGCGCAGTGATTCGCTCTCGGCCAGCAGAGCGCGCATGTCGGCCTCGACGGCCTCGTAGCCCTTCTTGCCGATGGTCAGGTTAGCGACCATGGAGATCAGCGCCGCGCCCATGGCGCCCATCACAGCGGCTGCGCCGCCACCGCCCGGGGTGGGCGCGCCACTGGCCAGTTCGTCCAGGAAGCGCGAGGTGTTCAGGGGATCGCCCATCGTCAGCCGACCATGGTCTTGGCAATGGCATAAATCTCGTCGCCGTCGAGCACCAGGTCTTGCTGCTCGAACAGGCGGGCGATGCAGGCGCGGTGCAGCGCAATTTTCAACGCGCCGAAGCCGATGGCACCGAACACCGTCTTGCCGTGCCGCGTGGCGGCGCGATCCATCATGTCGACGCCCTCGATGCCAAGTGCCGGCGTGGCGTTGCCGTCGCACAGCAGCTCGAGCGTCGGGTGATTCTTCCAGGCGGACTCTTCGAGCAGGGTCACGCCACCGGCGCCGGTGGCGAGCACGATTTGCGCACCTTCGATGGCCTGGGCGCGGCTCGCGTTGTCGGGCGCGGCCAGCGATTCGATGCTGGCACCGGCACGCTCGCCGATGGCCCGCGCGATCTGGGCGGTGCGTTCGGCATCGCGCCCGGTGATCGTGACCTTGGCGCCTTCACGCGCCAGCATCGCCGCAGCGCGCTGGCCCACCGGCCCGGTGCCGGCCAGCACGACCGCCCGCTTGCCCGCCAGCGAGCTGCCCGGCGCGGCATGCGCCAGCCACGCCACGGCGGCCGCCGCAGTGGTGTTCGAGCCATTGCTGTCGAGCATCACCGAGACGCGGAAGTTGGCGAAGAACTTCTTGCGCACCGCCTTCAGCACCGCCTCACCTTCGGCCATGTTCGAGCCGCCGATGAAGATCGCCGTGAACTTCTTTTCCTTCGGTGCACGCGTGAAGATGGTGCCATCGACCAGGCCACCGACATTGGCCGGCGTGATGCCGCCATAGGCCGTCACATGGTCGGCCCCGCCGTCGTAGGCGACAACGTTGTCGAACACGGCCGGGTGCGTGTCGGTGTCGAATTGGTAGAGTAGCTTTTTCATGGGTGCGCAGATGAATGAGTCGATGACGGTCAGGTGACGAGGTGCTGCGGACGGCCAACGGTCCAGGCGTCGATGTTGTCGATCAGCTGATCTGCGAGGAACTGCATCGCGCCGTCAGATGCCCAGGCCACGTGCGGCGTGAGGATGAAGTTCGGGCGCCGCACGTCGAGCAGCGGGTGACCGTCACGCGGCGGCTCGGTGGTCAGCACGTCGAAGCCGGCACCGGCGATCAGGCCTTCGTCCAGCGCCTGGATCAGCGCTGCTTCATCGACCAGCCCGCCGCGCGAGGTGTTGATCAGCAAGGCGGTGCGCTTCATGCGGCGCATCTGTTCGAGGCCGATCACGTTGTGCGTGGACGGCGTCAGCGGACAGTGCAGCGAGAGCACGTCGCTCTCGGCGAGCACCTGGTCGAGCGGTGTGAACTCGACACCGGGCATCTTCGGCGGCTCGTGATCAGCAAACAGTACCTTCATGCCGAAGGCGCGTGCGATCGCCGCCGTCCCCTGGCCAAGCACGCCTTCGCCGATGATGCCGAGCGTCGAGCCGTGCAAGTCGCCGATCGGGTGGGTGAAGAAGCAGAACTGGTCCGAGCGCTGCCACAAACCAGCTTCCACATCGGCGCGGTAGGCGAGCAGGTTGCGCCGCAGCGCGAGGATCAGCGCGAACGCATGCTCGGGCACCGTGTGCACCGCGTAGTTGCGGATGTTCGCCACCGCAATGCCGTGCGCCTTGCAATACGGCACGTCGATCACGTCGTAGCCGGTGGCGGCCACGGCGATCATCTTCAGTTGCGGCAGCTGCTCGAGCGTGGAGGCCCGCAGCGGCACCTTGTTGGTGATGGCCACCGTGGCATGGCCGAGCTTCGCCACCAGTTCGTCGACCGAGGTCTTGTCGTGCTCGACATAGCTCTCGGCCTGCGCCGGCCGGCGCACGGTCGCCTTCAGCGACAGGCGATCAAGAAAGACAACATGCTGCGCCGCCATCACATGCCCCCGGTCGTGCCGCTGGCCAGTTCTTCGTTCTCGCGCCACCAGCGCTGGGCGGCGCCGACACCCGAGCCGGGCTCGATCTTCACACCGCAGTCGAGCATTGCCAGCTCGGCGCCGCCGATGGCCGACAGCATCATCAATTCGTTGCAGTCGCCCAGGTGGCCGATGCGGAACACCTTGCCGGCCACCTTCGACAGCCCTGCGCCCAGCGAGAGGTTGTAGCGGCGGAAGGCACGGTCGATGACCTTGGCTGCGTCGATGCCCTCGGGCACGACAACGGCGGTGACCGTGTCCGAGTACCACTCCGGCTTCTTCGCGCAAACCTTCAGCCCCCAGCCTTCTTGCACCGCAGCGCGCATGCCGGCGGCCAGATAGTGGTGGCGCTTGAAGATGTTCTCCAGGCCCTCTTCCTCGATCGCCTGAAGAGACTCCTTCAAGCCGTAGAGCATCGGCAGCGCCGGCGTGTACGGAAAGTAGCCGTTCTTGTTCTGGTTCAGCATGTCGACGTAGTCGAAATAACAGCGTGGCTGCTTCGACGTCTCAAGCCGTGCCTGCATTGCCTTCTCACTGACACACGTCAGGCCCAGGCCGGCCGGCAACATCAAGCCTTTTTGCGAGCCCGACACGCAGACGTCGACCTTCCATTCGTCCATGCGGAAATCGATGGAGCCCAGCGAGCTGACCGCATCAACGAACAGCAAGGCCGGGTGGCCGACCGAGTCCATGGACTTGCGAATTCCCGCCACGTCAGACGTGACGCCGGTCGCGGTTTCGTTGTGCGTCACGAGCACAGCCTTGATCTTGCGGCCGGTATCGGCCTCAAGCGCGTGGCGATAGCGGTCCAGAGGCGCGCCCTCACCCCATTCGCATTCCAGCACTTGGACCTCGAATCCGAGGCGTTGGCACATGTCGACCCACAGGTGCGAGAACTGGCCGAAGCGGGCGACGAGCACCGTGTCACCGGGGCAAAGGCAATTGGTCAGCGCGGCTTCCCAGCAGCCGGTGCCCGACGAGGGAAAGATGAACGGTGTGCCAGTCTCGCTCTTGAAGACCTTCTTCAACCCGGCCAGGCAGGCCAGCGTGAGCTTCGGAAACTTCGGCGAGCGGTGGTCTTCCATCGGAACGACCATAGAGCGCAGCACGCGGTCAGGCACGTTGGTGGGACCGGGGACGAAAAGACCATTGCGACCAGCCATGATGAATGTGCTCCAAAAAATGAATGAAGTGAAGTGAACGAAGGGACTTCGGGACAGCGAATGGACGGCTGTGCGGCACTCAGCCGGTCACGGGCGGTAGCGCGGCCCGTAGACCGGGTGGCGCCGGCACAGCGCGGTGATCTCGCCGGCAACGCGGGCGATCACCGCCTCGTCGTCGGGCGCTTCCAGCACGTCGGCCATCAGGTTGGCGACCAGGCGGGCGGCTTCGGTATCGAAGCCACGCGTCGTCATCGCCGGCGAGCCGAGCCTGATTCCGCTGGTCACAAAGGGTTTTTCGGGGTCGTTTGGAATCGCGTTCTTGTTGACCGTCATGTGGGCGCGACCGAGCAGGGCTTCCGCCGCCTTGCCGGTGATCTTCTTCGCACGCAGATCGAGCAGGAATACGTGGCTCTCCGTGCCACCCGAGACGATGCGCAGTCCGCGCTCGGTCAAGGTGGCGGCCATAGCTTTCGCGTTCGCCTTGACCTGCTTTTGATAGGTCTTGAACTCGGGCGTCAATGCTTCCTTGAATGCGAGTGCTTTCGCCGCAATGACGTGCATCAGCGGCCCACCCTGAATGCCGGGGAAGATCATCGAGTTCAAAGGTTTCTCGAATTCGGCGCTCGACAGGATCAAGCCGCCGCGCGGGCCGCGCAAGGTCTTGTGGGTGGTTGACGTCACGAAGTGCGCAATGCCCACTGGGCTCGGGTATTCGCCTGCAGCAATGAGGCCGGCGTAATGCGCCATGTCGACCAGCAGGTAGGCGCCCGTGCGGTCGGCGATGTCGCGCAGGCGCCGCCAGTCGATCACCAGCGAATACGCCGATGCACCGGCGACGATCATCTTCGGCTTGTGTTCGGCCGCGAGTTCGGCGATTTGTGCGTAATCGAGTGTCTCGGTTTCGGGTTCCAGTCCGTAGGCCACGCCCTTGTAGAGCTTGCCGCTGAAGTTGACACTGGCTCCGTGCGTCAGGTGGCCGCCGTGGGCGAGCGACATGCCGAGAATGGTGTCACCCGGCTTGAGCATGGCCATGTAGACTGCAGCATTCGCCTGCGAGCCGGAATGCGGTTGGACGTTGGCGTATTCGGCACCGAACAATTGCTTGGCGCGGTCGATGGCCAGCTGCTCGGCCACGTCGACGAATTCGCAACCGCCGTAATAGCGCTTGCCGGGATAACCCTCGGCGTACTTGTTCGTGAGCACCGAGCCCTGCACGCGCATGACTTGCGGACTCACGTAATTCTCGGAAGCGATGAGTTCGACGTGGTCCTCCTGGCGCTGCAACTCGGCGCGCATGGCACTCCACAACTCGGGGTCGGCGTCGGATATCTGCAAGTCGGGATCGAACACGGCGGGCTCCAGAAGATGGCTGTTATGGGGCGGGCTCAGGTGCCTTATAATTGCTGCCGCCGGAATGGATACAGTGTACGAACGGCGGCCGAAAAACGCTCATCAGTTCCATTCGTCGCTTCGCACAGAAAGTCAAATAGCTGTCCGGCAACTCTGCCCTTACCGTCCAGCGTCACGCCCGTACCACCTTTGCGCCTTTGCGCGAGAAAAACCATGACCTCCGACATCGACATCGCACAAAAAGCCACACTGCAGAAGATCACCCGCGTCGCGGCCGAGAAGCTGGGCATCGCCGACGAACACCTCGAGCCCTACGGCCACTACAAGGCCAAGCTCTCGCTGGACTACATCGACTCGCTGAAAGACCGGCCGAACGGCAAGCTGATCCTCGTCACCGCAATCAGCCCGACGCCGGCCGGCGAGGGCAAGACCACCACCACAGTGGGCCTGGGCGATGCGCTGAACCGCATCGGCAAGAAGACGGTGGTGTGCCTGCGCGAACCTTCGCTAGGCCCGGTCTTTGGCGTCAAAGGTGGCGCGGCGGGCGGCGGCTATGCTCAGGTCGTGCCGATGGAAGACATCAACCTGCATTTCACTGGCGACTTCAGCGCCATCGCACTGGCCAACAACCTGCTTGCCGCGCTGATCGACAACCACATCCACCACGGCAACGAGCTCGACATTGACGTGCGCCGCATCACGTGGAAGCGCGTCGTCGACATGAACGACCGGGCGCTGCGCGACATCACATGCTCGCTCGGCGGCCCCGCCAACGGCTACCCGCGCGAAGACGGCTTCGACATCGTCGTGGCCTCGGAAGTGATGGCGATCCTCTGCCTCTCGGCATCGATTGCCGACCTGAAGGAACGCCTCGGCAACATCGTCATCGGCTACACGCGACAGCAAAAGCCGGTCACGGCGCGCGAGCTGAAAGCCCATGGCGCGATGACGGTGCTGCTGAAAGACGCGATGGCGCCCAACCTTGTGCAGACGCTGGAAAACAACCCCGCGATCCTGCACGGCGGGCCCTTCGCGAACATTGCCCACGGCTGCAACTCGGTGATCGCGACCCAGGCCAGCCTGAAGCTCGCCGATTACGTGGTCACTGAAGCCGGCTTCGGTGCCGACCTCGGCGCCGAGAAGTTCATCGACATCAAGTGCCGCAAGTCGGGCCTGCGACCCGATGTGGTGGTGATTGTCGCGACCATCCGCGCGCTGAAGTACCACGGCGGCGTCGACGTGAAGTCGCTCAACACCGAAAACCTCGACGCTCTGGAAAAAGGTGTTGCCAACCTAGAGCGCCATGTGCACAACGTGCGCGAGCCCTTCGGCCTGCCGTGCGTCGTGGCGATC
>CANJKD010000084.1 GCA_947474415.1 Burkholderiales bacterium
ACGAGCACATGCTCATGCTGGAACGAACTCCAGAGCGCGTGATCAGCTACTTTCAAGACCGCCGTGTGCGTTATGCGGCTTGAGACTTCACAGGGCCGGATCAATAGGCTACGCGTTCCGGCCCTGGACCGACCCGAAGGCCATCGCGGATGGCCCGGCGATCCTGAAGTACGTGCAGGACACAGCGCGCGACCATGGCATCGACAAGCGCATCCGCTACGGCCACCGCGTCAAGCGCGCTGCGTGGTCCACGCCCGATGCCCGGTGGACGGTCGACATCGAGCACGGCGAATCGAACGAGCTGCGACAGCTGAGCTGCAACTTCCTGTTCATGTGCAGCGGCTACTACCGCTACGACGCTGGCTACACGCCCGCGTTCGCCGGCATCGAAAACTTCAAGGGCCGGGTCGTGCACCCGCAGCAATGGACGCCCGACATCACCCACGCCGGCAAGCGTGTCGTCGTGATCGGCAGCGGCGCGACCGCTGTCACGCTGGTGCCCGAAATGGCGAAGACTGCCACGCACGTGACGATGCTGCAGCGCTCGCCCACCTATGTGGTGGCAAGGCCCTCGCAAGACGGCATCGCGAACGGGCTGCGGCGCGTACTGCCGGGCAAGCTCGCCTACTCGCTCGCACGCTGGAAACAAGTGCTGCTGACGATGTACTTCTTCAACCTGTGCCGGCGCAACCCGGGCCGTGCAAGGCAGCTGCTGCTGGGCGGCGTGCGCGCCGCGCTCGGGCGCGACTACGACATCGCCAAGCACTTCACGCCACGCTACAACCCGTGGGAGCAGCGCCTGTGCCTGGTGCCCGACGGCGACCTGTTCAAGGCCATCAAATCGCAGCGCGCGTCGGTCGTCACCGACGAGATCGACCGCTTCACGGCGACGGGCTTGAAACTGAAGTCGGGCAGCGAGATCGAGACCGAACTGGTCGTCATGGCCACCGGCTTGAACCTGCAGGTGCTGGGCGGCCTGCAGGTCAGCGTCGATGGCGCGCTCATCGACTGGCCCCGCACGATGAGCTACAAGGGCCTGATGTTCGGCGGCGTGCCGAACCTGGCCTCGTCGTTCGGCTACACGAATGCTTCGTGGACACTGAAGTGCGACCTGACCAGTGAGTTCGTCTGCCGGCTGCTGAACCACATGAAGTCGCAGGGCCGGCGCCAATGCACGCCGCGCAACACCGACGCTTCGGTCACCGAACAGCCGTGGATCGACTTCTCTTCCGGCTACGTGCAGCGCTCGCTGCCGATGTTCCCGAAGCAGGGTTCGCGCGCGCCCTGGAAGGCGCACCAGAACTACGCCCGCGACATCGCGACGCTGCGCTACGGCAAGCTCGATGACGGCGCGATGGTGTTCTCGAACCCGGCCTGAACGGGCACGCCGTTGCAGTTCAGCGGGCGCGCTTCTGCAGCGCGCCCGCGACCCGCGAGAACGCGCCCTGCAACTGTTCCCAGGCGTCCGCGCCCAACCCGGCGGGCCGCCGCAACGGGCCGCCCACGGCGCGCTGCAGCCTGTCGCCCTTGCAGGCGAAGATCACGCTGTTGCTGCCGTCCTTGTCATCGACGCGCAGCACGTTCTCGCCGAAGCTGCGGCGGATGCGATCGAGGTAGACCAGAAAGTGCGGGTGCCCCGCATGCAGGTTCACCACCATCAGGCCGCCGGGCTGCAGCACATCCAGACAATCATCGTAGAAGCGGCCCGAGCCGAGTTCGGCGGGCATGCCTTGCGAATCGAAGGCGTCGACCATCAGCACGTCGAAGCGCTCAATGGTCTCGCGCACGAAGCGTGCGCCATCGGCCAAGGTCACCTGGAATCGTGCATCGTCGGGCGGCACCTTGAAGGCATCGCGCAGCGCGATCACGTGCGGGTTGATCTCGACCACCCGCATTGAAGCTTCGGGCAAGTGGCGGCGGCAGAACTTGGCGAGCGAGCCGCCGCCCAGGCCGATCATCGCAATGCAGTCGGGCGCGGGCGCGAACATCAGGAAGCCCATCATCGTGCGGGTGTATTCCAGTTCCAGCACATCGGGCCGCAAGATTTGCATGCGGCTCTGGATCTCGCAGATCGAGAAGTGCATCGACTTCGAATCGAGCCCTTCATGCACGTAGGGCTTGACATGGTCGTCGGTGCGTTCTATGTCGCAAACACCGGGGTCGTTGCCGATACGGTTGTGCATGCGCGCTCAGGCCTCGCGCGGCCGCCCGAAGAGACGTGATCCCCAAGGGACCCGCCGGTGGGCCGCTTCGTGGCCCAAGGGGGACCACGCCGAAGGCGTACAGGGGGTCGTCATATCAGGCTTTTTCAGCAGGCCAGGAGGTGTCGTCTTCGGCCCAGGCCAGCAGCGCCGCGCCGCGCTTCTTCAAAGTCGCAGCGAGCTTCGGCAAGGCCTCGTGCGGCAGGTGCGCCCAGGTGGGCGGAACGTCGCCGCGGTCCAGGCATTCGCCATGCAGGAGCCAGCGCTTGCCGAAGGCGCGCATCGCGTCGCGCGGCTCGGGCAGGTCGTGGGCGGCGAGCGCATCGCTCGGCAAGTCACCGCTGATGACCCACCAGCCGACCCACTCGGGCCGGCTCTTGCTTTCCACGGCCCAGAGGCTGGCGTAAGGCATCACATGCCAGGCCGGCCACTCGCCGACGCGGCCGTGGTCCAGCGCGAGGCGCTGCACGCAAGCCAGTACATCGGCAGCGCGCTCGGCGCACCAGCTGTCTTCGGAGATGGGTTCGGGCGTGGAAGCAGTAGAGGGCATGGCGGCTCGTCGAGTGACGCGCGATTATCCCCGGCACCCAGACACTCCGGCCGTCAGCCGCGCCGAGGCGGCAGCGGGATGAACTCGGTCTCGCCGGGCACACGCTCAAAGCGCTCCGCCTCCCAATCGTCCTGAGCCTGAACAATGCGCTCCTTGCGGCTCGACACAAAATTCCAGGCGATGAAACGGTGACCCAGCGGCGCACCGCCGACCAGCACGATGCGGCCACCGCGCGGTGCGGCAAGCAGCGGTTCCGAACCGGCGGCCAGCACCACCAGCGTGAACGCGGCCATGAGCACGCCGTCGAGTTCGAAGTCGTGGTCCACGCTGTACAGCGCGCGCTCCTCGGCAGCCGCCGGAATCGTGACTGCGGCGCCCGAACCCATCGAAAAATTCAGGTCCACGCAGAGCGTGGGCGACAAGGTTTGCACCGGCGACGTGAGCCCGAACGCCGTGCCCGCCAGCACCCGCACCAGCACGCCACCGACGTCGCGCGCCGGGATCTGGGGCCCGGCCACATGCTGGAAGCCGGGCGCGTCTTCTTCGTGCTCAGCCGGCAGCGCCAACCACAGTTGCAAGCCGTGGCTGCGCCGCTCGGTGCCGAGCAGGTCTTTCGGGGTGCGCTCGGAATGCACGATGCCGCGCCCGGCCGTCATCCAGTTGACGGCGCCGGGTTCGATGCGCTGCACCACGCCGGTGGAGTCGCGGTGCATCATCGCGCCCTCGAACAGGTAGGTGACGGTCGCCAGGCCAATGTGCGGGTGCGGGCGCACGTCGTGCTTGTCGCCCGGCTGCGCGGTGATCGGGCCGAAGTGGTCGAAGAACACGAAGGGGCCGACCGCCTGGCGTTCGGCGGACGGCAGCAGGCGGCGTACCGTGAAGCCGCCGCCGAGGTCTTTCTTTTGGGGGAGCAGGGTTTGTAGCTCGGTCATGGACGTCTCCGGCGACATGGTCAGCCAGTTTAGGCGCGCCGACTAAAATTCGCGGTTTCCTGCGCCCAATCTGAAAGCCCCCCATGAGTCTGAAATGCGGCATCGTGGGCTTGCCCAACGTCGGCAAGTCCACCCTTTTCAACGCGCTGACGAAGGCCGGCATCGCAGCCGAGAACTACCCGTTCTGCACCATCGAGCCGAACGTGGGCATCGTCGAGCTGCCCGATACGCGGCTGGATGCGCTGGCCCTGATCGTCAAGCCCGAACGCATCGTGCCGGCGATTGTCGAGTTCGTCGACATCGCCGGGCTGGTGGCGGGCGCGTCCAAGGGCGAAGGCCTGGGCAACCAGTTCCTGGCCCACATCCGCGAGACCGACGCCATCGTCAACGTGGTGCGCTGCTTCGACGACGAGAACGTGATCCACGTCGCCGGCAAGATCGACCCGCTCGACGACATCGAGATCATCCAGACCGAACTCTGCCTGGCCGACATGAGCACGGTGGAAAAAGGCCTGCACCGCTACAACAAGGTGGCACGCTCGGGCGACAAGGACGCGCAGAAGCTGGTCGACGTATTGACCAAGTGCATGGCCGCGCTGAACGAAGGCAAGCCGGTGCGCACCATCGCGTTCGGCAAGGAAGAGTTGACGCTGGTCAAGCCGTTGTGCCTGATCACTGCGAAGCCGGCCATGTTCGTCGGCAACGTCGACGAGAGCGGCTTCGAGAACAACCCCCACCTCGACAAGCTGAGCGCTTACGCGAAGAGCCAGGGCGCGCCAGTGGTGGCGATCTGCGCCAAGACCGAGGCCGAGTTGTCGGAGATGAGCGATGAAGACCGGCTGATGTTCCTGGCCGAAATGGGCCAGAGCGAACCGGGGCTGAACCGGCTGATCCGCGCGGCATACAGCTTGCTGGGCCTGCAGACGTATTTCACCGCCGGCGTGAAGGAAGTGCGTGCCTGGACCATCCACGTCGGCGATACCGCGCCGCAGGCGGCCGGCGTGATCCACACCGACTTCGAGCGCGGCTTCATCCGCGCCCAGACCAT
Source organism: Burkholderiales bacterium (assembly GCA_947474415.1). Classification (GTDB taxonomy): domain Bacteria; phylum Pseudomonadota; class Gammaproteobacteria; order Burkholderiales; family Burkholderiaceae_C; genus LMDS01. The sequence goes on from CANJKD010000084.1 coordinate 4,732, forward strand.
CGCGTTCGCCGACTTCATCACGTTCAAGGGCGAACAAGGCGCGAAGGACCACGGCAAAATGCGCGCCGAGGGCAAGGAATACGTGGTGAAAGACGGGGATGTGTTGAACTTCCTGTTCAACGTTTAAGCAGGCAACGGGCGGCTGCACCGATTTGCACGGTGGGTCGCAAACACGGTGCACTTCGAAGCCCAGAATCACCTGCGACCCCAGACCCGCCGAATCGACTTGGCCCAACACCCCTCCTCCCACACGCTGCCGCCCTGGCGGGCGGCGTTCGCGCTGACCTTGCTGGGTTACCTGATGGCGGGCTGGTCCGCGTTGACATTGGCCATCCCGCCCAGCTATGCGTCGCCGCTGTATCCAGCCGCCGGCGTGGCCGTGGCGGGCGTGTTGATCGGAGGCTGGCGTGTGCTGCCAGCCGTGGCGATGGCTGCGTTCAGCGTCAACCTGTCAATCAGCCCACAACACGCCAACCTCGACATGGCCGCCCGGCTGCTGCCGCTCCTGATCGGCCTCGGCGCCGCCTTGCAGGCCGGTGTGGGTGCGGCGCTGGTGAGGCGCCATGCGCGCCAGCCGCTCACGCTGTCCGAGCCTCGCGATCTGGCGGTATTCCTGATGGCGAGCGCCGCGTCTTGCGGCCTGAGTTCCGGCCTCGCGAACACGGCGCTGTGGCTCACCCACACCGTGCAGACGTCGCAAGTGCCGTTCAGCCTGGTGGGTCGGTGACCTGCTGGGCGTGTTGATTGCCACGCCGGTGGCGCTTTGCTTCTTCGGCCGGCCGCGCGGCGCGTGGGCGCTGCGGCTCGCCAGCGTCGGCTTGACGCTGATGCTGGTCACGTTACTGCTTGCCGTGGGCATCCGGCAGGTGGCGGGCTGGAACCGCGAGCGCGTGCAGGCCGCATTCGAACGCGACGCCACCACGGCGTCGCTGTTGCTCACTGCGCAACTGCGCGAGCCCCTGCAGGCGCTGGAGGCGCTGCGCGGCGTGTATGCGGCGTCCGACGACGTCACCCGCGCCGAACTGGCCCTGGCAAGCCAGGCCTGGCTCGCACCGGGCCGGCTGCAGGCGATGGGCTGGAGCGAGCGTGTGCGGCGCGAAAACGTCCCGGCATTCGAGGCCGCCGTGCGTGCCGAGGGCCTGCCGAACTACGCGGTTTTCAATCGGGCCGATGCGCCACCACCCGGCGACGACGAAGTGGTGGCGATGCGCTTCATCGAGCCGATGGCGGGCAATGAGTCGGCCCTCGGCGTGAACGTGCTCTCGATTCAGGCCGCCCGAGCCGCCGTTACCGCAGCCCGCCGCAGTGGGCAGCCGGCTGCGACCGAGGGCTTCCCGTTGACGCAGCACCTGCCGGGGCAACAATTGATCGGTGTCGTGGTCTACCAAGCCATCTACGCCCCGAACCTGACTGACCCGGCAAAGCGTGAAGCGGCGTTTCGGGGCGTTGCGTTCGTGACGCTGCGGATGGACGATCAACTGAAGGCCCTGGCGGCGCAGATTGCCCCCTACCTGAAGCTGTGCGTCGTCGACGGCGGCTCGGGAAGAGGCCGGCAGCGCCTGGCCGAGCCGGAAGGCTGCGAGACGCCGTCGGCCGAACTGCGGCGCGTGCGGACGCTGAATTACGCCGGGCGACCCTGGGAATTGAGCGCGTATGCCCGCACCGACGATCTGGCCGAGGCCCACAGCGCCGACGTCTGGCTGTTTGCGCTCGTCGGCCTGTTGTTCACCGCCATGCTCGGCGGCTGCCTGCTGCTGACGACCGGGCGCACCCGACGCATCGAGACGGCCGTGCGCGAGCGCACTGCGGCGCTTCAAGCCGAGGTGTACGAACGTGAGGTCGCGGAGGCGGCGTTGCCCGAAAGCGAACAGCGCTTCCGCAACATCCTGAACAACGTGCCGATCGGCGTTATCTACACCGACCTGCGCGGCCGCGTGAAACAAAGCAACCCGCGTTTTTGCGAGCTGACCGGCTACAGCCCGGAAGAGTTGCTGTTGCTGTCGCTGGCCGATTGCACCCACCCCGACGAACTGGACCACGACGTGGCGTTGTTGGGGCAACTGGTTCGCGGTGAGATCCCGATGTACCGGCGCCATGGACGCTTCATCACCAAGCCCGGCGCCACCGTGTGGGTGCAGGCCACCGTGTCGCTGCTGCGTGATGCGCAGGGCAAACCGCGCAGCATCGTCGGCGTGGTGGAAGACATCACTGAACACCTGAAGCTCAAAGCCGCCGAGCACGCCCGCGAGACTGCCGAGGCCTCGAACCAGGCGAAGAGCGAATTCCTGTCGCGCATGAGCCATGAGTTGCGCACACCATTGAACGCCATGCTCGGGTTCGCGCAGTTTCGGGTTCGCGCAGTTGCTGGAGCTTGACCCCCGCCACCCGCTGAGCCCGACGCAGCAACCCTGGGTGAGCCAGATCCAGAAGGCGGGCTGGCACCTGCTGGAGATGATCAACGACGTTCTCGACCTGTCGCGCATCGAGTCGGGCAACCTGCGGCTGCGGATCGAAACGCTGAACCTGGCCGAACTGCTCGCCGCCACCGTGGTGCTGGTGGAAGGCGAAGCCCGGCAGCGGCGCATCGTGATCTCCCAACACCTGGCGCCCGGCAGCGCCACGCTGCTGGGCGACACCACGCGGGTCAAGCAGATCCTGACGAACCTGCTGAGCAACGCGGTGAAGTACAACAACGTCGGCGGACGCATTCACATCGCGAGCCAGACCGCCCCAGACGATCGGGTCGAGATCTCGGTCACCGACACCGGCCAGGGGCTGACCGACCAGCAACTGACCGACCTCTTTCAGCCCTTCAACCGCCTCGGCCGCGAGCACTCGTCCCAGCAGGGAACGGGCATCGGCCTGGTGATCAGCCAGCGCCTGGCCGAGCTGATGGGTGGCACGCTACGGGCCCACAGCGCGGCGGGCCGCGGCTCATCGTTTATCCTGAACCTGCCGTGCTCGAACGACCCGGACACGGTTCGCTCGGACCTAGACACGCTGACGCCGCCCCCGGCCGGCTATCACCGCCGTCTCGTGCATTACGTGGAAGACAACGAGACCAATGTGGAGGTGATGCGCGGCATGCTGGTGCAACGCCCGCAGGTGGAGATGCAGGTGTCGATGACGGGCACCGAAGGGCTGCGGTCGATCCGGGCGCGCCACCCCGACCTGATCCTGCTCGACATGCACCTCCCCGACATCAGCGGCATGGAGGTGCTGCGCCAGTTGCAGGCCGACGCGCAC
>CANJKD010000085.1 GCA_947474415.1 Burkholderiales bacterium
CCTTGCAATTCGTGGCACCCCTGCGCGCCCAGGAAGGCGCGTTGGGCTTCGGTTTCCACGCCCTCGGCAACCACCGTCAACCCCAGGCTGCGGCCCATCTGGATGATGGCGCGGGTGATGGCGGCCGAGTCTTTGTTGCCTGGCAGGTCGTGGACGAACGAGCGGTCGATCTTGAGCTTGTCGATCGGCAATTCCTTCAGGTGGCCGAGCGACGAATAGCCGGTACCGAAGTCGTCGACCGAAAGCTGCACGCCCATCGCCTTCAGGCGGGCGAGCCGCTCCTTCACCTTCGGCAGGTCGTCCATCAACATGCGTTCGGTGAGTTCGAGTTCGAGCATGCCGGGCACGAGGCCGTCGGCGGGCAACACCCGGGCCACCGCGTCGAGAAACCCACCGGCCTGAAACTGGATGTTCGACAGGTTGGCCGCCACCGGTGCCACCACCAGCCCCATGTGGCGCCAGCGCCCGGCGCAGCGCGCCGCCTCGGCAAGCACCCACTGGCCGATCGGCAGCATCAGCTGGCGCTTCTCGGCCACCGTGATAAAGGCGTCGGCGGCGAGCAGGCCGCGCTGCGGGTGGTTCCAGCGCAGCAGGGCCTCGGCGCCGACCAGGGCGCCGCCCAGCGCGCACACCTGAGGCTGGAAATACAGTTCGAACTCACCGCGCTCCAGCGCCAGCGCCAACTGCCCTTCCAGCACCAGTTCGGCGTAGGCCGCGCCGGCCATGGCACGGTCGAAGTACTGGTAGTTGGCGCGGCCGCGGGCCTTGGCCAGGTACATCGCGGCATCGGCATGCTTGACGAGTTCCTCGGGCGAGTCGCCATCGCCGGGGTACAGCGCGATGCCGATCGACGGCGTGACCGACAGCGGCCGGCCTTCGGCATGCACCGGCGCGCCGATCACCGCGAGCAGCTTCTGCGCCACCTCTTCGGCATCGGCAGCATGCGCCGGCCCGGCGGCCAGGCCCGGCAGCAGCACCATGAATTCGTCGCCACCGAAACGCGAGACGATGTCGGTCGCGCGCAGGCTGGTGGTGAAGCGCTGGGCCACCGTGCGCAGCAAGACGTCGCCCACCAGGTGGCCGAGCGAATCGTTGATGCGCTTGAAGTGGTCGAGGTCGACGAACAGCAACGCCAGCCGCGAATCGGTGTCGTCGGCATGGCGGACCGCGTGCGTGAGCTGCTCCATGAACGACACGCGGTTCGGCAGGCCGGTCAGCGCGTCGTGGTGCGCCAGGTGGTGGATATGGGCCTGGGCGCGGTGCCGGTCGCGGATGTCGCGCACGATCGTCATGCGCAGCGACACGCCATTGCGCAGCATCGTGCGCACGATGAACTCGACCGGAATGCGCTCGCCGTGCTTATCGATCAGCACGCTTTCGTACGCGGTTTCCTGGCCCGAAGCCATCACCGCCGCAGCCTGCGCCACATGGTCGGGAGCGATGAACTCCAGCGTTTTGCGCCCCACCAGTTCAGACAGCGCGTAGCCGGTGAGTTCGCACAGCGGCGGGTTGGCATCGGTGATCACGCCGTCCTGGAGGAACACGATGCCCTCGGCGCTGGCCTGTATGAACTTGCCCAGCCGCTCCTCGGACTCGCGGGCCGCGCGCTCGGCGAGGCGGTGGCGGGTGATGTCGGAGATCAGCACGAAGACGCCCAACAGATCGGCCTTCGCCGCGCCGCCGGCATCGTCAGCAATGTGCGGCAGCAGGTGCACTTCGATCCAGCGCATGCTGCCATCGGGCGCGGTCAGCACCCGTTCGTAGAAGGCCGCCGTGCGATGCACCAGAACCTGCGCAATGTGTGGCTGGATCTCGCGCGCGGCCTGCGCACCGATGACCTCTTCCAGCGCGCAGCCAACGATGGACTGCGCATCACGCCCGAAGGCCAGCGCGTACTGCTTGTTGGCGAATCGGCAGCGGAAGCCGTCAGCGCTGTAGTAGGCGATCAGGGCCGGTACGTTGTCGGCCAGCAGTTGGAACAGCCGGGCCTGCGCTTGCGGTGAAGCCAGCGCCAGTGCGACTTGGTTGGCCGCCAGCGCGGGGGCGTCCTGGGGCGGGATCGAACCGGTGGTCATCGGTGTGGGCCCTCACCAGGTGGGTCAATGCGGGTGCGCGGCCTCGCGTCGCATCATAGGCACGCGCCGCTCGGAAGCACCAGTGGACTTGCCCGCAGCGCATCTCAGCGGCTGGCGGCGGCCTGCACGGTCTCGGCGGCCAGACACAGGTCGTCCCAGGCCCGGGCCTTGTCGGCCGGGTTGCGCAGCAGGTAGGCCGGGTGGTAGGTCACGATCAGGGGCACGCCCTGGTAGTGGTGCACGCGGCCGCGCAGCTTGCCCACCGGCTCGGTGCTGCGCAGCAGGCTCTTTACGGCGAACGCGCCCATCGCCAGGATGATGCGCGGCTGCAGCAGTTGCACCTGCCGGACCAGGAAGGCCTCGCACTGCGCCAGTTCCTCGGGGGCCGGGTTGCGGTTGCCGGGTGGCCGGCACTTCAGCGTGTTGGCGATGTAGACCTGCTGCGCCGGTTCGGCCTTGCCACGCGTGAGGCCGAGGGCCTGCAGCATGTTGTCGAGCAACTGGCCCGACTTGCCGACGAAGGGCTCGCCCTGGATGTCTTCCTGTTCGCCCGGCGCTTCGCCGACCACCATCCAGTGGGCCTGCTCGCTGCCGACACCGAACACGGTCTGGCGCCGGCTGTTGCACAGGGCGCAGGCCGTGCAGGCCGTCACCGCCTCGCGCAGCGCGGGCCAGCCGAGCGTGGCGACGCCATCGACGCCACCGGCACGTTCGCGGGGCGGCTGTTCCAGCAGTGGCCGGGTCGGCGCTGTCGCAGCAGCGCGCACCGGGGCCGGTGCGACGCGGGTGGCAACGGTGACGGCGCCCGACGCTTGTGCCACTGAGGGCCCGGTGGCAGACGCTTGGTCCGCCTGCGGCGCGGCTTCGCCCGGCGGCAGCCACAGCCGCACACCCATCTCGCGCAGCATCGCGAGTTGCCGCTCAGCCCAGCGCATCGCCGGCCGCTGTATCGGGCGCTCCGAGGGGTTTGCGGGCTTCGATCAACAAGCTCATCACGATGGCATCTTCGCGCCGGCTGGACGCCGCCGGGTAGTAGCCCTTGCGCACGCCCACCTGCGCAAAGCCCAGCCGTTCATAGACCGCGCGCGCCACCGCATTGCCGAGGCGCACTTCCAGCCACAGCTGGCGCGCACCGCTCGCGCGCGCCTGCTCGATCAGGGCGGCCATCAAGGCCCGTGCATGGCCCTGTCGCTGCGCGGCCGGCGCGACGGTGATGTTGAGCAGGTGCACTTCCTCGACACCGCCCATCGCGACAAAGTAGCCGAGCAGGCCGCCCGTGCGCTCCTTCAGCAGCCAGGCCGGATGGCCGGCGGCAATCGAGTCGATGAAGTTGCCGCGGCTCCATGGAAAGGGGTAGGCCGAGACTTCGATGGCCATCACCGCATCGAGCTGCGCGACGGTCATCGGGTGCAGCACACCTGCGTCGGTCACCGAACCGGGTGGCGCAGGCGCGGCGCTGTGCGGCGCCCACAACGCGGTCAACGCACCAACTCCGCCGCGAGCTTCGCGGCCCGCACGGCATCGCGCTCCGCAGTGGTCTGCGCGACCTTGTCGCGCACATAGAGCGGCAGCGCCAGAGCCGCATCGACGGCAGCACCCTCGTCCCACAGCGCCTGCGCAAGCGACAACAGCGCGGCGGCGCGTGGCATGGCACCGGGCAGCAGCACCGCACCGGGCGCCTGCAGGCGTGCGCCGAATGCGGCCAGCGCGTTGCCGGCCACATGCTGCGGCGGGCTGGCCCGCCAGCGCTCGTTCAGGGCCTCGGGCGTGACCAGCATCGGCGCCGCCAGCACCTGCCAGCGCTGTGCGCTGAAGCGGTAGCCCGCAGCATAGACCTCGTTCATGCGTGCATCCATCGCCACCCACACCGTCATGTCGGACGCACCGGCGCGGGCGTCTTCGGCCACCGCGAGCAAGGTGTCGGTCGGCAGCACCGGCTTGCCCGCGCCGAAGGCCAGGCCTTGCGCCACTGAACACGCGGTGCGCAGCCCCGTGAAGGCACCGGGGCCGCGGCCGAACGCGATGGCATCGAGATGGTTCAGCGTGACACCGGCCTGTGCCAGCAGGCCGAGGACGGCCGGGATCAACGCCGCCGATGCCAGCGCGCCGCCCGGCGCCTCATGGACGGTGACACGCCCATGCACCGACAGCCCGATGCTCATCTGTTCGGTGGCGGTGTCGAAAGCGAGCAGCACGGTCATCGTCGCATGCCGCCCGAGCGTGGTGGCTGGGCTGTCATCGGACGAGTTTAGCCGTGCGTTGCCATGCGATCATCGGTGCATGGCTTCCCGGTTCGTTCCCCGCGCGGTGCTGGCGGCCTGCGCCGCATCGGCCCTGCTCGCTCATGCCACACCCCGGCCGGCGCCAGCCGACATGCCGCCAGAGGTGAGCGCTGCGCTGGATCGCGCCAAACTGCCGCGCGACGCACTTGTCGTGGTGGTGCAAGAGGCCGGCTCGGCCAGGCTGCGGCTTGCCTGGCAGGCCGAGCGGGCGGCGAACCCGGCCTCGCTGATGAAGCTGCTGACGACGTTTTCGGCGCTCGAACTGCTGGGCCCGGCGTGGAGCTGGTCGACACCGGTGTGGTTGCAGGGCACGGTGAAAGACGGCGTGCTCGACGGCAACCTTGTCATCAAGGGCAGCGGCGACCCGAAGCTGGTGCAGGAGCGGCTGTGGCTGCTGCTGCGGCGCGTGCAACAACAGGGCGTGCGCGAGATCCACGGCGACATCGTGCTCGACCGCAGCGCCTTCGTCGTGCCCGAGCAGGCGGCGGCCGACTTTGATGGCGAGCCATTGCGGCCTTACAACGCGCGCCCCGATGCGCTGCTGCTGAACTACAGGTCGATGGTCTTCACCTTTATGCCGGATGTCGCACGCGGCGTCGCGCTTGTCGCCACCGACCCGCCGATGGCCGGCGTTCGCGTCGATGCCAGCGCGCCCCTCGCCACAGGCCCGTGCGAGGACTGGCGCACGGCCTTGCGCGCCGACCTGTCCGACCCGGCGAGCGTGCACTTCACGGGAACGTTCGCGGCGGCCTGTGGCGAGAAGACCTGGCCGCTCGCCTACGCCGACCCGAGGGCCTACAACGAACGCGTGCTCGCAGGCCTGTGGCAAGGCATGGGCGGGCGGCTGACCGGCACCGTGCACGACGGCGTGGCACCCGCCACCCCGCCGACCTTCGCGCTGACCTCACCGGCATTGGCCGAGGTGGTACGCGACATCAACAAATTCAGCAACAACGTGATGGCGCAGCAACTGTTTCTGACGCTGGCGCTGACGCAGCGCGGCTCGGGCACGCCGGAAGGCGCGCGTGACGTGCTGCACCAGTGGGCCGAGGCGCGGCTCGGTGCCGATGCAACCGGCCTGGTCATCGACAATGGCTCGGGCCTGTCGCGCGAAGGCCGCGTCAGCGCGAACGGGCTGGCCCGCCTGCTGCAGGTGGCCTGGGCCAGCCCGGTGATGCCCGAGCTGATGAGCTCGCTACCGGTGAGCGGCATCGACGGCACGCTGAAGCGCTCGCGCGCCACGCTGGGCCGGGCCCACCTGAAGACCGGCTCGCTGCGCGACGTGAGCGGCGTGGCCGGCTATGTGCTTGCGAATTCGGGCCGACGCTATGTGCTGGTGGCGATCGTGAACCACGCCAACGCCAACGCCGCGCGGCCGGCCTTCGACGCCCTGGTGCAATGGGCGGCCAACGACGCCGGCATCGCCGTCGAGGCCACGCCACCGGCAAAATCCCGCCACCGAACCAGCCCCCACTCCCCATGACGCTTGTCGACGGGTTCGGCTACGCCGCCGCCGCCCTGACCACCGCCTCGTTCCTGCCGCAGGCCTGGCTGACCTTCCGCACCCGCGACGTGAGCGGCATTTCGCTTGCGATGTACAGCGTATTCACGCTCGGCATCGCCGGCTGGCTGGTCTATGGCCTGCTGCTGCAGGCCTGGCCGATCGTGGTTGCGAATGGGGTCACTTTCTTGCTGTCGGCCAGCATCCTCGTGATGAAACTCACACTCGCTGACCGGTCGCCCTGAAAGGCACCCCAGCGAGGCTCAGAACGGATTGTTCCGTGCCCGGGTGATCGCCAGCGAACCCAGCGCCGTCTGGCCACCGACACTCAGGTGGATCGAGTCGGCCCAAAGCCAGGTCAAGGCGCTCGCCGGTGAAACCACCGCGGGTGGCGGGACGGCGGCGGAGTCGTCACCGAGCGTCAGCGCGCTGCAGGCCGGCGGCAGGGCAGTGGCCAGGCAGGCGCCGAGCGTGGTGTTGGTGAAGCTGCCGGTGTGGTTGGCACGTGCGGTATCGACGCTCTGGATGTAGGAGTCGAGCTGGACCAGGCCGATCTTTCTGCCGTCGTTGTTCAGCTTGGCCAGCAGGCCATCGTTGAAGGCGGTCGACAGGCGCGTCAACACGGCCGGGTTGGGGTTGGTGGAGCCGACCGACCGGTCGCCGGCAAACGGCGCACGGCCGAGGTCGGGCACCGTCGAAACCAGCACCTTGGCGCCCTGTTCGGCGATGAAGTTCACCTGCGCCGCGACCATCTGCCCCGCCTGCGTGACGATGGTGGTCAACTGTGCTTCCGAAACAGCCGGGTAGGTGTTGAACTGGGCCACGATGTCGTTGGTTCCGACCAGCACCGTGACCAGGTCGTCGGCGGCAAAGCCACCGTCGTTGAACTGCTGCGTGATCTGCGCGGGCAAGTCAGCCACCACGGCGTTGTTCGTGGCCCAGATGCGGCTTGTCGGTGCCGGTGCACCACCCGGACACTGAGGGAACACCAGGCCGTAATGTGCCGCCAGCAACTGCACCCAGATCGGGTTGCCCGAGCAATCGAATTGGGTGCTGTCGGAGGCGAGCACGGCATTCATGCTGAACTTGCTGCCGTCGGCCTGATTGATGACACTCGACTCATCGCCGAACACGATCACCCGGTGCGCAACGAAGGTGTTCGTCTGGGTTCCGCCGCCACCGCACGAGGCCAGCAGGCCTGCGGCCAGCAGCAGGCCTGCGCCCATGGCGGCGCGCCGGATTCGATTCGCTTTCAACTTCATTCAATACTCCGAAAACAGTCCAAAAAACCGGTGGTGGGGGGTGGGCTCACGGCGTTCACACGGCCGCTGCGCGCTGCAGGCGGTCGCGCACACCGTCCCACTCGGGGCCCGGCGGCGGCGCTTCGATCCAGATGAGTTGCACCCCTGTGTCATCGAACTCGCGCAGGACAGCGAACAGTTCACGCGCGACCTCCTGGGGGTGCGCCGGCATGCGGCGGTGCCAAACGCCGGGCACCGTCGACCCGGGCGCGTTGTGGGAATATACCGCCAGCCTCGGCGCCGGATCACGCCGCGATTGCAAAGCTGTGACAAGCATCGCTGCGGTCAGCAACTCCACCCTGGCGTTCGGCGCGTAGTGCGAGACGAGCGTGCCGGGGGCGCGCGGCGCCTCGGCGTCTGCGTCCTGCAGCGGCTCGCCCGTCGCCGCTTCGATGGCAGCGCGCGTCAGCACCCCGGGGCGCAGCAGCACGGGCCGGCCGCGTGTGCAGTCAACGATGCTGGACTCGATGCCGACCGTGCACGGCCCGCCGTCGAGTACCGGCATCGAAGCCCCGAACCCGCCTTCCACGTGGGCGGCCAACGTCGGGCTGACGCGGCCGAAGCGGTTCGCGCTCGGCCCGGCAATACCGGCCACGCCGAGCCGGCGTGCCGCGCGCAGCAAGGCCTGTGCGACCGGGTGGGCCGGGCAGCGCAGGCCCACGCTGTCCTGGCCACCTGCGGCAGCCTCGGCAATACCGGGTGCGCGAGGCACGATGACCGTCAGCGGCCCGGGCCAGAAGGCGTCCATCAGGCGCTGCGCGACGGGGGGAATTC
>CANJKD010000086.1 GCA_947474415.1 Burkholderiales bacterium
GCCGTGGTGGCCGGCTACGGCGACGTGGGCAAGGGCAGCGCCCAGGCCCTGCGCGCGCTGAGCGCCCAGGTGTGGGTGACCGAGATCGACCCCATCAACGCCCTGCAGGCGGCGATGGAAGGCTACAAGGTCGTGACGATGGAATACGCCGCCGACAAGGCCGACATCTTCGTCAGCGCCACCGGCAACAAGGACGTCATCACCTACGCCCACATGGCCGCGATGAAAGACCAGGCCATCGTCTGCAACATCGGCCACTTCGATAACGAGATCGATGTCGCGTCGCTCTCGAAGTGCGAGTGGGACGAGATCAAGCCCCAGGTCGACCACGTGGTGTTCCCGGACGGCAAGAAGATCATCATGCTGGCCAAGGGCCGCCTGGTGAACCTGGGCTGCGGCACCGGCCACCCGAGCTTCGTGATGAGTTCCAGCTTCGCGAACCAGACCATCGCCCAGATCGAGCTGTTCACGCACCAGGACGCGTACGAGTCGGGCAAGGTCTATGTGCTGCCGAAGCACCTCGACGAGAAGGTGGCGCGCCTGCACCTGATGAAGGTCGGTGCGATGCTCAGCACGCTGAGCGAAGCACAGGCCGCCTACATCGGCGTGCCCATGCAAGGGCCGTACAAGCCCGACGCCTACCGGTATTGATCCCGGCGCTTGATGCATGCGTTGACGGGCGTTGACGCATGCGAGTACTGGAGCCAAAACGGATCCACGGTTCCATTTTGGAGGAATTTCGATGAGCATCAATCTGTCGATCAAGGGCGTGCCCGAACCGCTGGCGGAGCGCCTGCGCGAACGGGCCGAGCGCAACCACGGCTCGCTGCAGGGGGCGCTGATGCAGATCATTGAGCACGCCGCGGCGGAACGCATTGACGGCACAGACAGCCCTGCCGCGTTGCGGCGCGGCGCCGTGCGCGGCACCAAGACCATCGAGCAGATCGCTGCCGAACACCGGCTGCGCTTCCCGCAGCCGATCTCGACCGGCCCGCTGGCGGTCAACATCGTGCGGGCCGACCGCGACGCACGATGACGCAGAAACTTTACGTGGCCGAGCCACCGGCGGCCTACTTGGCACGCCCGGCGCTGGTAGCCGATTGCAGCGTGTTGGCGGCGGTCTTGTTCGAAGAAGCGTCGCGCGACGAAGCGCTGGCGCGGCTCTCCGGCCGCGGCTTCCATGCGCCCGCCCTGATCGACCACGAGATGGCCAGCGTCGCGTTGAAGAAGCACTCACTGGGTTGGCCGGCCGATTCGATCTCGCTCGCGCTGTGTGACGACGCCGAGCAGGCGCTTGAACCGCACCGCAGCGATGTCGCCGCGCCATGCGAACTGGCGCATCGATATGGCTTGTCGACGTATGACGCGGCCTGCCTCTGGCTCGCGGCCGACATGAAGGTGCCGCTCGCCACCTTCGACCGCAAGCTGGGTGAAGCCGCTCAGCGGCATCTGGCCGCGCTGCAATAAGGGGCCACCATGAACACAAATCGAACCCGGGAGCCGCGTGCGCGCTGACCAACTGATCATGCAGCGCGGCCTCGCGCCCACGCGGTCCGCCGCGCAGCGGCTGATCGCACAGGCGGCGGTGCGCTGGCTCGGCCCGAATGGCTGGGCCGTGCCGCGCAAGGCGGGCGAAGAGCTGCCCGAAGACTGCCAGCTCGAAGTGACCGACGACGCTGAACTGCGCTTCGTCTCGCGCGGCGGGCTGAAGCTGGCCGGCGCGCTCGACCATTGCGGCATCCAGGTGGCGCGCAGCCTGTGCCTCGATGTCGGCCAGAGCACCGGCGGCTTCACCGACGTGCTGCTGCAGCGCGGCGCCAAGAAGGTGGTCGGCGTTGACGTGGGCCATGGGCAATTGCACGCGCGGCTGCGGGCCGATGCGCGGGTGGTGGCACTCGAAGGTGTGAACGCGCGCCACATGAAGGGCACTGACCTGCCACACAGGCGCTACGACCTCGTCGTCGGTGACCTGTCGTTCATCTCGTTGACGCTGGTGCTGCCGGCGCTGGCCAAGCTCGTGAAGGGTAAACTGCTGATGCTCGTGAAGCCGCAGTTCGAACTGCAGCCGGCCGACATCGGCAGCGGCGGCGTCGTGAAAGACCCGGCCTCCTATGTTCGCGTCGAACAGCGTTTGCGCGAGGCTTGCGCGGCAGTGAACCTGAACGTGACCGACTGGTTCGCCAGCCCCATTTCCGGCGGCGACGGCAACCGTGAATTCTTCATCCGGGCTGCACCTGCGGCAGCGGCCGGGCTGGCCCCCGCAACGACAGTGGCGCCGGTACGCAAGCGCGCCGCACGCAAGACAACATCACCATGACCGACACCCCGATCCTGACTCGCTCGCCCATCCCGCTGAGCTTCGAGTTCTTCCCGCCCACCACGCCGGTGGGCAGCGAGAGGCTCCAGACAGTGGTGCTGGAACTGGCGGCAGTGCACCCCGAGTTCTTCAGCGTCACCTATGGCGCCGGCGGCGCCACGCGCGACAAGACACTGGCCACCGTGAGCGCCATTGCAGCGCAGGGCTTCGAGGCGGCACCGCACCTGTCATGCGTGGGCTCCACGCGCGACGGCATCTCGGAAATCCTGACCGCTTACCGCGCGCAGAACATCCGCCGCCTCGTGGCCTTGCGTGGCGATTTACCGAGCGGCACCGCCACCGCCGGTGAATTCCGCCACGCCAACGAGCTGATCGAATTCATCCGCGAGAAGCAGGGGCCCGACTGGATCATCGAGGTCGCAGCCTATCCGGAATACCACCCGCAGCAACGCTATGCGAAACGTGACCTGGAACACTTCGCGAACAAGGTGAAGGCGGGTGCCGATTCCGCCATCACGCAGTTCTTCTTCAACCCTGATGCGTACTTCCACTTCGTCGACGAGGTGCGGGCGCTGGGTGTCGATGTGCCCATCGTCGCCGGCATCATGCCGTTTCACAACTACGCCCGCATCGCCCAGTTCGCGGCCCGCGACGGCATCGAGATTCCGCGCTGGGTGGCGGTGAAGATGGAAGGTTTCATGGACGATGCGGCATCGATCCGCGCCTTCGGTCTCGATGTGGTCACCGGGTTGTGCGAGCGGCTGGTCCAGGGTGGGGCGGCCGGCATCCATTTCTACACGCTGAACCAGTCGGCGCTGGCGCTCGAGATCTGTCGCCGGTTGGGGGCTTGAAGAGGAAAGTCTCACGTTGGAGGGACGGAGTTTGCGCAGTGCACGCAGCGCAAAGACAACTTGTTCTTACGCTGTTCAAGCCCGCAAACTCGGTCACTCACAAGGAAATGTGGCTTTGCCACTTTCCTTGTGTCCCCACGGGGGGCGGGCGGGCGCAGCCCAGCCCTGGGGGCACTCTGCATTGCATGAATGGGCTCGTTCCCGGAACGGTCTCAAGGCCGCTGCCACATCAGCCCGTCTTCGGTCAGCATGGCATCGAGCGGCAGGTCTTGCGGGCCGGATCGCAGCTGCGGCAGGAAGCCATGCGTGAAGCTCACGCCCACCGTCACTGGCCGGGGCGTGAGCGACGACAGCGTGCGGTCGAAGAAGCCACCGCCGTAGCCGAGCCGCACACCGCCTGGCCCGAAGCCGAGGCAGGGCACGACCAGGATCTCGGGCACGAATTCCTCGGTGCCTTTCGGCTTCGGGATGTCGTAGGCATCGAGCTCGGTTTCGCAGCCGGGGTACCAGACATGGAAGCGCAGCGAGCCGGTCGTGCGGTCGGCCACCGGCAGGCCGATGCGGCGCTCGATGTTGTCGGGCGCACCCTCTGACCAGCGATACAGCGCCGGCAGCGGGTCGAATTCGCCCTTGATCGGCCAGTAGGCGCCGATGCTGCGCTCGCGCCGGCCGATGAGCCAGACGCGCAGCGCGCTTTGCAGTTCCACCGCGCGCTCGAGCCGGTCGGTCAGCGCCAGGCGCGCCTGTATCAGCTTCTTGCGCAAGGCGTCGCGGTCGGGTTGCTCCATGCAGGCTCCAGGTCGTGGTCGGGCCACTGATTGTGCAAGACTGGCGCATGCCTGCCGCGCAGAAACAGTTCGTCAACCATTGCCTGGAGTTGCTCGGCACGCTGGGCGCAGCGCGTTCGCGCCGCATGTTCGGCGGCCACGGCCTGTATGTGGACGAGCTGTTCATCGCCATCATCGCGACCGACCGCCTCTACCTGAAGGTCGATGCCTTGACACGGCCGAGTTTCGAGGCCGCTGGCTGCGCACCGTTCGCGTACGCTGCAGCTGGCAAGGCGGTGTCGCTCGGTTACTTCAGTGCGCCCGACGAGGCCCTCGAATCGCCGCCGCTGATGCAGCCCTGGGCCCGGCTCGCGCTGGCCGCCGCGCTTCGCGCCAGGGCCGCGAAGCCGTTGGCCGCGCGGCCTGCCACGAAGGCCAAGCCGCGCAAGGGCTCGGGCAGCAAAGCGCCGAAGAAGCTTTGACGCTGCGGGTTCCATCGCACCACCAGCGCGTCGCCCGTGTTCCAGGCGCCGATCACGGCGTTCTCGGCCACGCCCAGGGGCACGCGCTGGCCGGGTTCGACGAGGTGGTCGTCAAGGTCACCGTCGCGCGTCAGCCAGACGCGGCCCTGCAGCACGATCAGCTCGCCGCCGAGCCGGCCCAGGTGCATGGAGTCGCCGGCATTGATGCGGTGGGTGGGGCTGACAAAAGCCAGGCGTGCATTCCGATTCAGTGGCGCGTTCATCGTCAATCTCCTCTGAGGCACATCGCTATGATCGTGCCGCCTACCCGGAAAATCCAATGAAACTGCGGCACGCCATTGATGCGGGTTTGATATGAGTGAGGCTACTCGGCGTGCCCTGTCACTGGGCAATCTGCGCGCCTTCGAGGCGGTGGCGCGGCGCCTGAACTTCAGCGCGGCGGCCGACGAACTGTTCGTCACCCAGTCGGCCGTGAGCCGCCAGATCAAGGGCCTGGAAGACGAGCTGGGCGCGCCCCTGTTCGTGCGTGGCACGCGCCATGTGGAGATGACGCAGAGCGGCCAGTTGCTGCTGCGCGCAGTGGAGGCCGGGCTGCCGCGCATCGACAGCGCGGTGCGCCAGATCCGCCAGACGCGCCGCCGCAAGCGCGTCAGCGTGACCACCTTCGCGTCGTTCGGGTCACTCTGGCTGCTGCCACGCATCGAGGCCTTCCAGCGTGAGCAGCCGGACATCGACATCCGCGTCTCGGCCATCGACGCGATCGCCGACATGGACGACCCCGAACTCGACCTCGCGTTGCGCTACTGCAGCCCGTCACAGGCGCCGGCCGGCGCGGTGCGGCTGTTCGGCGAGGTGCTGACGCCGGTGGTGAGCCGCTCGCTGGCCGAGCAGATCCGCCGCAAGCAGGCGCCGCCACTGACGAAACCCGCCGACCTGGCGCGGCACACGCTGGCCGAGGAAGACGACACCCGCACCAGCACCGAATACCTGAGCTGGCGCCGCTGGCTCACGCTGCATGGCCAGCCGACGCTGCAACCGCAGCGCTGGCTGTACCTGAACTTCACCTACCAGCAGGTGCAGGCCGCGCTGGCCGGCCACGGCGTGGCACTGGCGCGCGTGGCGCTGGTGTTCGATGCCTTGCAGCGTGGTGAACTGGTCGAACCCTTCGGCCCCGAAGGTCGCACCGACAGCCCCTATGGCTACTGGCTGGTGGTGGCGCCGGCCAGCCGCACGCGGCCGGAGGTGAACCAGTTCTGCAATTGGGTGCTGGAGCACGCGCGGCTGACGCGGATCGCCATGGCTGAAGAAGCGGCACCCGGCTGAGCCGCGCGCGGGGCCGCCTGTCCGAGTCAAATGCTGCACCGCAGAGCGCCCCCAGGGCTGGGCTGCGCCCGCCCCCCGTGGGGGTCCAAGGAAAGTGGCAAAGCCACATTTCCTTGTGAGGGACTGAATTTGGCGGGCGGCGGTCAGGCCACGCCGCGTTCCGTGACCACCAGCGTCATGGCCAGATCGTGTGGTTGGTGCTCGAAGCCGCCGGGTGCGATCTGGCCGGCCGCCCACGCCACGCCGATGGTGGTGACATCCGGGTGCAGCGCCAGCCAGCGGTCGAAAAAGCCGCCGCCGTAGCCGAGCCGATAGCCCTCTGCCGTGAAGCCGACGCAAGGCACGAGCAGCACATCGGGCACGACCAGCGTGCCTTCGCAGGCCGGAATGCCGCAGTCGTCCCGCAGCGTCGGCGCCTGCCCGTTCCAGGCGCGGTACTGCATTTCAGCGGGCGCGCGGCGTGTAAAGGGCAGGGCCAGCGGAACTGTTGCAAACATGCTGTCGGCGCGAACCGCGGCGACTGCGTTAAATTCGCTGCGATACGGCCAATAAAGGCCCAACAACTCGGGCTCGAGTTGGTGCAAGATGTCGCTCAGGTGGCGCGCCAGTTCGGCTTCGGCATTGATCGCCTCGGGGCCCGTCGCAAAGGCCTCGCGGCGGGTCAGCAATTGCTGGCGCAGCGCCGGCCGGGGCAGGGGAATTGCGGTTGTCATTGTCTTGTCGTCTTTGCCTGTCTTGCTGCTGTTTTCACGATGAACCCATGATGATGTCGAACCTGCAGCTGATCCGAGATTCAGTATATGCACGCCCCCAGGCCGACGACCTGCGTCGTCCACCCCACGGGCCACGAAGGAGCCTCTTCGTGACCTTTCGGGATGAGAAAACTTCGGGCGGGGGTGCGTTTCCTCAACAGTGCCGTGAGAAGACCCGCGGCCACACCCGCGCCCGCGCCGCATGGCTGGGCGCACTGGTGCTGGGCGTCAGCCTGCTCGCCGCTGTGCCGGTGGTACGTGCACAGAACGCCGACGCGGCGGTTCTCGATGCGCGCGAAGCGCTGCGCAAGAAAGACCGCAGCCGGCTTGCCGCCGACCGCGCGGTGGCGGTCGCCGCGAACCACCCGCTGGCGATGTGGGTCGAGTACTGGGAGCTGACGAACCGGCTCGGCGAAGCCAGCCAAGCCGAAGTGGCGGGCTTCGCCGCGCGCTGGAATGCCAGCTACGTTGAAGACCGGCTGCGCAACGACTGGCTGCTCGAACTGGGAAGGCGCCGCGACTGGGCCAACTTCGCGGCCGAGTTCCCGCGCTTCCGCATGAACGACGACCGCGAGGTGACCTGCTATTCGTTGCTTGTCGATCACCTTGCCGGGAAAGACGTGCGCGACGCTGCGCTCGCCGCCTGGCTGGCGCAGCGCGAGGCCGACGACGGCTGCGCGCTGCTCGCGAGAACGCTGACTGACGCCCGCCTGTTCACGCCGGTCGAGGCCTGGCGCAAGGCGCGCTTTGCGATCGACGCGAACCGGCCGCGCGCAGCGGTTCAGGCAGCCGTGCTGGTCGGTACCGCAGCGGCCAGCGGCCTGGCCGAGTTGAGCGACAACCCGGCGCGCTACCTCGCGCGCAACGCCTCGGCCGCTTCGCGGACCGGCGCCGAACTGACTGCGCTCGCGCTGATGCGCCTGGGCAGCACTGACCCCGACGCCGCTGCCGGCGCCCTGAAAAGGCGCTGGGACCGTGCCCTGCCGGCCGACCTGAGCGCCTCGGCCTGGGCCATGGTGGCCAAGCAGTCGGCGATGAAATTGCAGCCCGAGGCGGCCGACCACTTCCTGCGCGCTGCACAGCGCGCCACCAAGGCCGGCGTGGAGCTCGACTGGCCCGACGACACGCTCGCCTGGAAGGCCCGCGCCGCGCTGCGTGCCGACAACGGCAAGGGCCGCTGGCAGCAGGTCATGCAGGCCATCAACGCGATGGCGTCGGCCGACCAGCGCGAGCCCGTGTGGGTCTACTGGAAGTCGCGCGCCCTGCTCGCGATGGCTGGCGATTCGCAAGACGGAGACGCCATGCGCGGCCTGGGCCGGGAGCTGATGGACAGCATCAAGGGGCAGATGAATTTCTATGCCGCGTTGGCCGCCGAGCACCTGGGCCAACCGGTGTTCATGCCGGCACGGCC
>CANJKD010000087.1 GCA_947474415.1 Burkholderiales bacterium
AATGTGGGTGAGCCATGCGCTGATTCTCCCATCCAGCCGGTGCCGCAAGGGGTCGAAATCAGAGGGCAGGAACGAGCTGCGTGCTATAACGCCGCCGCAAGGAGACACGCGCGGCGATCAGCACCAAGCGCGACATGCGGTCGTTGAGAGAATGAAAAAAGGTTTTTACACCATCATGTCGGCGCAGTTTTTCAGCTCGCTGGCTGACAACGCGCTGTTCGTTGCGGCCATCGAGCTGCTGAAGTCGACCGGCGCGCCGATCTGGCAAGTGCCCGCACTCAGCCCGATGTTCGCGCTGTTCTATGTGATCCTCGCGCCCTTCCTCGGCGCCTTCGCCGACGCAGTGCCGAAGGGCAAGGTGATGCTGATCGCGAACGGCGTGAAGGTGGTCGGCTGCCTGATGCTGCTGGTGGGCTTTCACCCGCTGTTGTCGTACGCGGTGGTCGGCCTCGGAGCGGCGGCCTATTCACCTGCCAAGTACGGCATCCTGACCGAGCTGCTGCCGAACTCGCAACTCGTGAAGGCGAACGGCTGGATCGAGGGGCTGACGATCCTGTCGGTCATTCTTGGCGTGGTGTTGGGCGGCCAACTCGTCGGGCAGGTGGTGTCGCGCCACCTGCTGGCGTTCGACCTGCCTTACATCGACACCGGCATCAATACCGCGCCCGAAGCCGCCATCGCGATCATCTGCGTGCTCTATGGCGCGGCGGCCGCCTTCAACCTGCGCATTCCGCGCACCGGCGCGCCGCTGCAACCGCTGGCAAACGGCCTGGGTGTGCTTCTGCGCGACTTTTCGAGCTGCAATGCGCGCCTGTGGGGCGACAAGCTGGGCCAGATCTCGCTGTCCACGACGACGCTGTTCTGGGGCATCCTGGGCAACCTGCGCGTCATCGTTTTTGCATGGGCGGCGGTCGCGCTGGGTTACAACGTGACGCAGGCCTCGTCGCTCGTCGGCGTGGTCGCGATCGGCACCGCCATCGGTGCGGTCGTGGCGTCGATGCGCATGCGCCTGGACCAGGCCACGAACGTGATCCCGCTCGGTGCCTTGATGGGGCTGCTGATGATCGGCCTGAACTTCCTGACCAATGTGTGGGTGGCGGCGCCGTTCCTGATCATGCTGGGTGCGATCGGCGGCTTTCTGGTCGTGCCGATGAACGCGCTGCTGCAGCACCGCGGCGCGAACCTGATGGGCGCAGGCCGCTCGATTGCGGTGCAGAACTTCAACGAGCAGGCCTGCATACTCGGCCTGGGTGCGTTCCTGACCGGCATGACCAAGTTCGGCCTCGGCGCGTTCACGACCATCACCATCTTCGGGCTGGTGGTGGCCGGCACGATGGTCCTGATCTACCGCTGGCACCAGTCGAACCGCGTGAAGTACCGCGCCGAAGTCGACCACCTGCTGGCGATCGCCCGCAGCGACAAGCATTGAGGCGCATGGGCCGAGCGCCGGGCCGCCCCAAGCCGGCCCGCATCCCCTCGGGGGATTGTTCGGCGTACGCGCCGGACGAGGGGTTCCAATTGGGCCGAGCGCCGGGCCGCCCCAAGCCGGCCGAGGGATTCCAATGAGCCCCGCAGGCGCGCTGGTCTTCAACGCGTTGGTGTGGGGAACCTCATGGTGGCCGATGCGCCAGTTCGCGGCGCATGGCCTGCATCCGCTGTGGGCCACGGCGATCATCTACCTGGTGGTGGTGGCGGTGCTGCTGGTCGCGACGCCTCGCGCGCTGGCGCAGGCGCTGCGCACGCCAGCCCTGTGGGTGCTGATGCTGGCGGCCGGCGCCACCAACGCCACGTTCAACTGGGCCATGGTGGTGGGCGATGTGGTGCGCGTCGTGCTGCTGTTCTATCTGATGCCGCTGTGGACCGTGTTGCTCGCCCGCGTGCTGCTGAACGAGCCGGTCACCCGCCACGCTGCGATGCGTGTCACGCTGGCGCTGCTTGGCGCTGCCGTGGTGCTCTGGCCTGCCGGGAGCGGGCTCGACGCGCTGCCCTTGCCACGCTCGCTTCCCGACTGGCTGGGCCTGGTGGGCGGTGTGGCGTTCGCGCTCAACAACGTGATGCTGCGGCGCGAGGCGCGTCGGTCCGAAGCAGGTTTGTCGATGGCGATGTTTCTGGGCGGCGCGGTGGTGTGTGCGCCGCTGGCCGCTGCGATGGCGGCAACGGGCGCCGTGCCCTGGCCTCTGCCGCCGCAAGCCGGCTGGGCCGTCGGCGTGCTGGTGATGGCCGCCCTGTACCTGGCGGGCAACCTGTCACTGCAGTACGGCGCGGCGCGGCTGCCGGCCAACGTGACCTCGGTGGTGATGCTGACCGAGGTGGTGTTCGCCGCCGGCTCGGCGCTGGTGCTGGGCGGCGGTGAGCTGACCGCGCAACTGCTGCTCGGTGGCGGGCTGATCCTGGGGGCGGCGTTGATGTCGGCCTTCGGGCGCGACGCGGCGGACTGACTGGAGCCCCTCGCCCGGCGGGTACGCCAGGCGGTCCGCCGAGGGGAGTGAGCGTAGACAGGAACTGCCCAGTGGGCACTTCATGCCAGAGAACGCCCGGCATGGTCCACGGCCGTGGGCCGCTTCGTGGCCCATGGCGGCCCGGCGCTCGGTCGGTCGGTGCACCTGGCACCGGCGCACGGCGCGACCCGCGTCAGGTCACAGGGCGCGCCCGGTTGCCGAACAGTGGGTCGACCTGTTGCAACGTGGCGATGAATTCGGGTTCCATCAAGGGCTTGGTCAGGAAGGCATCGCAGCCCGCGAGCGCGCCACGCACCCGCGCCGTGGCGCTGGCCTGGCCGGTGACGATCACCACCGACGTGTGGCTCTCGGCAGACCGCGCATGCCGCTTGATGGCCTGGCACACACGCAGGCCGTCGATCACATCTGCGGGGCCGAGCGTGATGTCGGCGAAGACGATCGCGAATGTCTGCAACTCGAAGATGGCCAGTGCCTCTTCACCGCTGCAGGCCAGCGCCACGCGGTAGCCAAAGCGCGCCAGGCGCTGGGCCAGGAATTTGCGCGCTATGGCGCTGTCTTCGACGACCAGCACGTGGCGCCCTCCGCCGTCGGCCAGTGGCAGCGCGGCGATGGCGCGCGTTGTGGGTGGGCTGGCGACGGCCACGGGGTTCGTGGTGCCGATGTCGTGAAGCAGCAGGTCGACGCCCCCGGAAGGCACGGGTTCGATGTCGGCCAGCAAACCGCTGCGCCGCAGCTCAACCAGCGCTTCGAGTTCGCGCACGATGTGCAGGGGGTCGATCGGCCGCGCCAGCCAGGCGAATGCGCCGGCCGGCGCCTGGATGCCGATGAACATCGCGTCGCCGGTGCGGCCGGCGGCGCGCACGGCCTCCACCGCATCGGCGTGGTCGGCATCAACGACCAGCCATTCGGCCTGTGCGGCATCGGCAACCGGTAACAAGACAGGCCCGCGCTGGCGCGCGAGGCGGAAGAATGACGCCAGTGCGTCGCGTTCGAATTCGCTGAAGCCTTCGAAGGCGACGGGGCAAGGGGCGAGGGGGTCGATTGAAGGGTTCATGGTGCCGGTCGATGTTCGGTGCCGGGCGCGGCGGCGTCAAGAACCCACTGCGCAAGAGTGCAGCGGCGGGCGGTACGATCCCTCACCCCCTGCCTTCATCACGCAACACCACGAGGTTCCCATGGCCCAGGCTCCCACCAGCATCTATGACTTTGAAGCCCTGTCGATCGTAGGCCAGCCGGCCCCGTTGTCCAGCCAGCGCGGCAAGGTACTGTTGATTGTGAACACCGCCAGCGCGTGCGGCTTCACGCCGCAGTTCGCCGGGCTCGAATCGCTGTGGGAAACCTACCGTGATCGCGGCCTGGTGGTGCTGGGCTTTCCAAGCAACGAGTTCGGCGGGCAAGACCCGGGCAGCGACGGCGAGATCGCGTCATTCTGCCAGCTCAACTACGGTGTGAGCTTCCCGATGATGGCCAAGGTGAAGGTCAACGGTGGCGGCGCGCACCCGCTCTGGCAATGGCTGACGAGCGAAGCGCCGGGCATTCTCGGCAGCAAGGCCGTGAAATGGAACTTCACGAAATTCCTGGTTGGGCGCGATGGCACGGTGCTGAAGCGCTACGCCCCGACCGACAAACCGGAATCGATCAAGAGCGACATCGAGGCGGCGCTTGCCGCACAGCCCTGAGCCTTGCCCGACCGCGATGCGAGGCTGGTCGAAGCGATTGATCGCGGGCGCGTCCGTGCCGTTGGCGGCCGTGGCGAAGCTCTCACCGCCCCCCCCGTGCCCGCTGCGGCCGCGCCGCGCGACATGCCGGTCGATGCGCTGGCGGCGCAACCCGGCTTTGGCGCTCACCGCCCACTGGTGGCGGAGGGCGGTGAGGTGGCAGGCTTCGAGTTCGAACTAGCCCGGATATTTCATCGTGACCCCGTAGAAACGGGGACGTCATTGCCCTTTGAATGCCCGTTGATCGAGGTGTCGAATCTTGATAGGCGAGCGGGCAATGCCGAGACCAAACTGTACCGAAGAAGTTGACGTTGGGACCATCGAGTTCGGCCGTCTTGGCCGACGTGTGGTGGAGGGCCGCTTCGACGGCGGCAGCATGACCAGCGACGGCGGCGTGATGCTGCTCGGCGCGGATGATCGCAAGCTCGGGTTGATCGAAGCGGCCGCGCGTTGCATTGCTGACCCGCGCAGCCCACTGCTCATCAAGCACGGCGTGCGCGACATGTTGCGCCAGCGCGTGTACGGTCTGGCGCTCGGTTGGGAAGACCGCAATGACCACGGCGCGCTGCGCCAGGACGTGGCCATGCAGACGGCCGTGGGTGTGGACCGTGAGGTCGCCAGCGCGCCCACGCTGTGCCGGCTGGAGAAGTGGGCCGACCGCGCCACCGGGTGGCGCCTGCATCAGGTGTTGGTCGAGCAGTTCATCGCCAGCTTCAAGACCGCACCCAAGGAGTTGGTGCTGGACTTCGACGCCACCGACAACCCGCTGTATGGCCAGCAGGAGGGCCGCTTCTTCCACGGCTATTACGACAGCTACTGCTACTTGCCGTTGTATGTGTTCTGCGGCCAGCGACTGCTGTGCGCGTACCTGCGCCCCAGCCGCATCGACGGCGCGCAGCACGCCGCTGCGATCCTCAAGCTGCTGGTGCGCCGGCTGCGTGAGCAGTGGCCCAAGGTGCGCATCGTCTTCCGCGGTGACTCAGGGTTCTGCCGCCAGCGTATCGTCAACTATTGCGAGCGCGCGGGCGTTCACTACATCGTCGGCCTGGCGCGCAACGCTCGGCTGGAGGCGCAGGTCGAGTACGTGCAACTGGCCCTCAAGGACCAGTATCAGCAAAGCGGCATCAAGCAGCGCCTGGTGGGCGAGTTCAACTACGCGGCGCAAAGCTGGGCGCATGAGCGGCGCGTGATCACGCGGCTGGAGTGGGGCGAGCAGGGCTGCAATCCGCGCTTCATCGTCACCAACCTCGAGGGTCGCGCGCAGGCGCTGTACGACGACGTGTACTGCCAGCGCGGCGAGGCCGAGAACCGAATCAAGGAGGCACAGGTTGGCCTCTTCGCCACGCGCACGAGCTGCCACGTCATGCGCAGCAACCCGTTGCGCATGCTGCTGGCCGCGCTGGGCTACGTGCTCATAGAACGGCTGCGCGCGCTGGCCTTGCAAGGCACGGCGCTGGCGTCGGCGCAGGTCGATACCTTGCGCATCAAGCTGCTCAAGGTGGCGGCCGTGATCACGCGCAACACACGGCGCATTCGTCTGTACCTGGCCTCGCACTGGCCGAGTGCGGGGATCTTCGCCCACGCGATGGGCCAGCTGCGTTCTCCCTGAACTTCATACAGCGCATGGCCCGCGCGATGACACGAAATCGGTCCGCAACCCAAGCCGGGGCAGGGGTTCCCACCTGCCCATCACGCTCAACACTCCCCGAGCGTCACGCAATGACCCCCAAGACACCCGTTGACCTCGGAAAACGGCGTCAACATGGCCCTTCAGGCCATACAGTGGTCGATGCGTGAAATATGCGGGCTAGCAGTGACCGGTGTCGTGATGGCTTTTCGGCTATCGCTCTGAAACCCGCATGGAATGCCGATGTCCGGCTGGTTTGCCGCCATGTCGACCGCTTCGGAGCGAAGTGAAAACGCTGCCCCGAGGGCCGAAAGGCTGAGCGGGAACAGGTCGGCCAGCACCGGCTTCGATCAATCTTCGCAAGGCCGCCGGCGCGCGCGTCACTGCAAACGCCTCTGGAAAACTCAGCTTCACCACCTGTTCGGCCTGCCGCTTGCGCCGCAGCATCCGGTGCCGGGTCTGGTGCTTGGCGTTGCCCACCGCGAGCGCGCCGATGCCGACCGCCGCCGTGCCGGCCAGCGCCACGCCGTCGTCCATGACGCCGACGCCTGCGACGCCGGCCGGCGGCACCGCATTCACATCGGCTGCGCCCTTCAACTGCGGGGCGAACCCGAGCGCCTCGACCGATGCCACCTGCAGGCTGGCCGCTGTGCAAGCCAGCAGCACATCGGCCTGGACGAGCGAGGCGCGCACCGTTGCCGGGTCGCCGCCGGACAACCCGTGCAAGGTCAAGCCGAAGCGCTTTCCACTCTCGACGGCTGCCGCTTCGGGCACGTCGATGCCGTTGCGGCTCGACAGGCCGACCTCAGAGGGGGTTGGGACATGTCCATGGTGCAGATGGCAGCGTGCTGTTCGGGTCGCAAACCATCTTGTAAAGCGAGCCTCTTTCCGGCGCCGCGACAAGCCGGCTGTGCTGCGCCGACGGCGCCCTTGCGGCGCGTGCCTGTACCCCAACAGGGACAGAGTGTCAGCACGCGCCGGATCGGTTGCATTTCAGGGGCCAGCCGCGCGGTGGTCTCATCGGGCGTGTGCACGGCGTCTGCGGTCGGTTTGCGCCAGCGTGGCCTGTCGGTCTCCTTGCAGTGGTTTCTCTGATGCCACGGCGCGCGCGTACCGCAGTGCAGCCCGGAAGGCCGCGCACGCCGCCCTGATGTTTACTTAGCATAAACGTTAGGAAAAATCACTTTTCAAGCTCGGCGCGCCTTGCGAGGCGTGGGGTGCGTCTCTATTGCGGCTCGGTGGGCCCGGTTTATGCTCGGATGTGACCAATCAACATGCACTGCGGCGAATTCTGACGATGACAGGCAGCCAGGACTGGTCCGATCTGTTCGAGCCGATCTACGCGGCCGCGCCATGGCCGATGTTGATGCTGGGCGAAGACGGCACCCTCCTGGGTGCCAGCGACGAAGCCGGCAACCGCTCGAACCCGGGCTTGTCAACCTTCGAAGTACCGCTGCGTGATCGCGCCCGACACTACGTCGCCCTGCTGCGGGGCGACGTGCCCTGGTTGACCCCGCAGGAAGCGGACAGCGAGCGCGTGCTGCCCTCTGGAGAGCTGATCTGCGAGCGCCTTCACTTGCGCCGCACTGCATGGGGTGGCTGCCTCACCATCGTCGCCCGGCCCGATCCGCGGCAGGCGCAGGCTGCCGACCTGCAGACCGCGCGGCTCGCATCGCTCGGCTTCATCGTGGCCGGCGTGTGCCACGAGGTGACGAACCCGCTGACCTCGCTGCACTCGATCGTGCAGATACTGCGGGCCGAGAAGCAGCCGAGTCCGGCGCTGCTCGACAAGGGCCTTGCCAACATCGCCGTCAACGTGAAGCGCATCCTGGACATTTCACGCCGGCTGGTGCAGTTTTCGCGCGTCGGCGACGAACCGCGCCTGCGCTTCGCTGTCGACGACGCGATCGAGGAAGCCGCGCATGTGCTGCGTCAGCAAAGCCGGTGGCAGGACATCGAACTGCAGCATCAGTCAGACCCGGCCGCAACGCTCGACGGCCACATCGGGCAGGTTCGCGAAATCTTCCTGAAC
>CANJKD010000088.1 GCA_947474415.1 Burkholderiales bacterium
CACGGCGGCGAAGTACATCCGGCTGCTGTCGGCGCAGCGCATCGACGTGCTGCTGGTCGAGCCCGACGAGGCCTTCGTGTCATGCCCGATGTCGAACCTGGTGCTCGCTGGCCAACGTGCGATAAGCGACGTCACGCGTGCCTATGACGACCTGACGCGTCGCCATGGCGTGACGGTCGTGCGCGACCGCGTTGCGCGCATCGACCCGGTCGCGCGCGTGGCGGTGCTCGCATCGGGTGCCCGCATCAGCTACGACAAGGCGTTGCTCTCGCCCGGCGTCGAGATGATCTGGGACGGCGTGGAAGGCGCGCGCCAGGCGAACGCCGACGGCCGCATCCTGCAGGCCTGGAAGGCCGGGCCCGAGACGGTGGCGCTGCGGCGCCAGCTCGAAGCCATGCCCGACGGCGGCGTGTTCGCCATCGCCATTCCCGAAGCGCCGTACCGCTGTCCGCCTGCGCCCTATGAGCGCGCCTGCCTGGTGGCCGCGTACTTCAAAGCCGCCAAGCCGCGTTCCAAGGTGCTGGTGCTCGATGCGAACGAAGACGTGACCAGCAAGGGCACGCTGTTCAAGCGCGCTTGGGGCCAGCAGTACGCCGGCATCGTCGAGTACCGGCCGCAGCACCGGGCCATCGGCGTCGATGCCGCGAACGGAATCATCCGCTTCGAGGTGCAGGACGATGTGCGCGCCGATGTGCTCAACGTGCTGCCGCCGATGCGCGCCGGGGCCATCGCGGTGCAGACCGGGCTGGCCAACTCGAATGCGCGCTGGTGCCAGGTGGCGTTCCTGAATTTTGAATCCACTGCGGCGAAGCACCTGCACGTGATCGGCGATGCGATCCAGACCGCCCCCCTGATGCCGAAGAGCGGCCACATGGCGAACAGCCAGGCCAAGGTGGTGGCCGCAGCCATCGTCGCCGAACTGAACGGCTGGGAGATCGACCCCGCGCCCATGCTGACCAACGCCTGCTACAGCTTCATGGACGAAGCGCGCGTGGCTCACATCGCCAGCGTGCACGCCTATGTGGCAGCCGAACAGACCTACCGAACCGTGGCCGGTTCGGGCGGTCTCTCACCGGCCGCGAACGAGGTGGAAGCCGTGTATGCGTGGAACTGGGCGCGCGCGATCTGGGCCGACACGCTGGGGTAGATGGGGCACCCGGCGCGGCGTACGGTGCCACCCGCCGAGCGGGTGCACGGTCCGCTTGGGGCGGCGCGGCGCTGGCCCGTGACTGGGGCAACCGGCGCGGCGGCGCTGGCGGCGATCAATGCAGAGTTGACCTGATCGCGCCTGGGCTGGGGGCAACGCAGTTCCCTGGCTTCGAAGTGTCTTGCGTGAGCGTCTGCACTGTCGCCACGCCAGCCCTTCGGTGTTGGTCAGCGCGCTCACGGACACTGGCCAACTGCTGGCGCGCACGACAGGCGGCTCGCTGGCATCCGAGGCGAGTCGTGGAGTCGGGTGCCTCACTCTGTGGCTGAAACCGCAACCCAGCCGAAGGCATCAGATGGCCGGTGCCTTCAGGTGGAAGTCGGTCAAGGCCTGGTAGGCAGCGCCCACCCGAAACAGCGTCGCCTCATCGAACGGCTTGCCGATGAGTTGCATGCCGATCGGCAAGCCCTCGGCATCGAAGCCACAGGGAACGGCCAGCGCCGGCAAGCCGGTGAGGCTCGGCACGCCGGTGTATTGCATGATGGCCGAGAGCATGTCTTCCTCGACGCCGTTCTCGATCACCACCTTCGTCGCGCCGACCGGCGTGGCGGTGAAAGGCAGCGTCGGGCAAAGAAAGAGATCGACTTTTTTGAACGCTGCGAGGAATTCATTGCGCAACAAGGACCGGTAGCGCTGCGCCTGCAGATAGTGCGTGGCGAGCAGCATCTCGCCGACCTCCAACAACGTGCGGACATCGGCGCCGTAGTCCTCGGGCCGCTCGCGCAGCCAGCGCTGATGAAAGGTGCTCGGCTCGGCAGATTCGATCGTCAACTGGGCCGAGATGTTGCCGTGGATGTTCGCGATCGGCACCTCGACCACTTCGGCACCAGCGTCCGCGAGCGTCTTCAACGCAGCCATCACGGCGGCATGCACCGGCGGCTGCAGGTGATGAAAGAAGTAGCCCGGCACGATGCCGATGCGCAAGCCCGCGACGCCGTCGTCGAGGCGGGATAGATAGTCGTGCGTGGCAACGTTGGCGCTCGCCGGATCGGCCGGGTCGTGGCCGGCCAACGCGCCGAACATCAATGCGCAATCGGCGACGGTGCGCGCCATCGGGCCGGCGGTGTCCATGCTCCACGCGAGCGGCACAATGCCGTGGTTGCTGACGCGGCCATAGGTCGGCCGAAGGCCGACGATACCGTTGACCGCCGATGGCAGGCGGATCGAGCCACCGGTGTCGGTGCCGATTGCGCCGAAGCAGGCGCGCGCAGCAACGGCCGCCCCCGAACCCCCGCTCGAACCCGCCGGAAAGCGATCCGTGTTCCACGGGTTGCGCACGGCGCCGTAATGCGGGTTGTCCGATGTGCCGCCCCAGGCAAACTCGTGCATGTTGAGCTTGCCGACGAACACCGCGCCCGCGCGACGCAAGCGGCTTGTGACCGTGGCGTCATGTGCTGGCACCCAGTCGGCGAGGATCTTGCTGCCAGCCGTCGTGCGCTGGCCTTTGGTGGCCACGTTGTCCTTCAGGGCGATGGGCACGCCGTGCAGCGGGCCCAGATCGTGGCCGGCCATGATGAGCATCTCGGCCGCGCGCGCGACTTGTCGTGCCTGCTCGTCGAAGACGCTGATATAGGCAGAAAGTACCGGATTCAAGGCAGCGATGCGCGCGAGCGTCGCGTCGACCACCTCCACCGGCGACACGTCTCGGCGCTTGATGAGCCGGGTGACTGCCGTGAGGCTCAGGTCGAGCAGTTCGGGGTAGCTGCGCGCCGCCATTTCAAGCTTCGGCGTCGGGCGCCGCGTGGGTGAACACGGTGATGGGCAGCAAGGCTGCATGTTCGACCGCGCCCATCTTGCGCGACAGTTCGTTCGCCGCGGGCAACCAGGCCGCGAGCAACTCGCCGGCGAGGGCCGCGCTCCCGACCGCGAGCGGCAAGCCGGCGGTCTGCGCCAGCAATTCCGCCAAGGCCTGCGGCTGCGCCTCGCTCAAAACTGCACCCCGCGTGTGAGCGCGCCGTCGACCACGAGGTTGGTGCCGGTGATGAAACTCGCTGCCGGGCTCGCGAGAAACACGGCGGCGTTGGCCATCTCCTGTGGCGTGCCCATGCGACCCGTGGGATTGAGTGCCAGCGCATCGGCGTAGAGCTTCGGGTTGCCGTGCTCGATCTGTTGCCAGACGCCGCCTTCGAAATACGTGTTTCCCGGCGAAACGGAATTCGCGCGGATGTGCTTGCCCGCAAGGTGAAACGCGAGGCCTTGCGTGTAGTGCACGATCGCCGCCTTGAACGCACCATACGGACCGGCCGCAAAATCGATCTCCCGACCGGAGACGCTCGCGATCGTGACAATGGCCGCATGCGAACTTTTCTCGAGCCACGGCATCGCGGCGTCGACGAGGCGGACCGTGCCCATCATGTCGACCTCGAAGCCGCGCTGCCATCCGGCTTCATCGTTGGCGATCGCGAGCGCACTCACGTTGGCGACAACGATGTCGATGCCGCCGAGCGCGGCGCCCGCCTCGGCCGCCCACGCCTTGAGCGCCGGGCCGTCGCCAACGTCGACGGCGCGCCCGAAAACCTTGCCGCCGTGACGCGACAGCGCCGGGATCGCCGAGTCGACGCCGTCTGCATTGCGCGCGCAGAAAGCGACATTGGCGCCTTCTGCCGCGAGCGTTTCGGCGATCGCGCGGCCGATGCCCTTGGTACCGCCAGTGACCAGGGCGTTGAGGCCCTTGAGTTTCAGATCCATGATGTCTCCTGCGAGTGATTAGCCGAGATACTTCTTTTCGATACCTGCGCCCACCGTGTACTTGGGGTCGACGAAATTGCCGAGCCGCACCTTGCCGCACTGGCTCAGCATCATGTAGGCGTCCCAGCGGTCATAGCCGAACTCGGCTTCCATCCAGAGCACGAGTTCCTTGTACGCGATGCGCGCGGCGTCTTCGAGCGGGCGCGCGCTGCCGATGGCCATCACGATCTTGTCGTTCTCGAGCCGTGGCCATTCGAGCGCCCAACCCTTGATCAGGTCGACGTGGATGGTCGTGGTGCTCGGGTATTCGACCGCCGTGCCGCAGACCTCACCGTCGCCCTGACACGCATGTGCGTCGCCAATGAAGAGCCGGCCACCGGCGATGCGCACCGGCAGGTAGGTGATGCTGCCCGGGCCCATGTCGGGCAGGTCCATGTTGCCGCCGTGCGAATCGGGCGTGAGCGTGTTGATCGAATCGATCTCGGGCGAGCAGCTGAGCGTACCGATGTGCGGCCGGTACGGCAGCGTGACGCGCGGGCTCCAGTAGACGCCGTCTTCGTCGACATCGATCTTGCGCACGATCTCGGGCAGCGAATCGGACAGCAACGCGGTGAGCGACGTGCCCGACAGCGCGCCGAACTGCGGGATCATGGCGCAGGTGCCGCGCGGGTTGTCGCCGCGCGGCGCCATGCTCTCGATGTAGACGGCGAGCACGTCGCCCTTCTCCGCACCCTCGACCATGATGGGCCCGTTCTGCGGGTTGACGAAGGGCATCTTCAGCACCTTCGACGGAAGATCCTGTGCCGTCTTCACGAGGCCGTCGAAGGCATCGCGCGTCTGCACGACCACGCGGTCGCCGGGCTTGATCGACAACACCGGGTCGGTGTAAGGGCCGATGGTGAAGTGGTACTTGCCCTGCTTCGCCTCGGTGAGTTCGTGCGTGGTGCCGATACTGCCGTGGGCCACGCCGCGCATGTGCATGATCGATGTCTTGAGCCATTCCATGGTGGTTTCCTCAGGCGTGCACGCCGGTGTATTCGCTCATCACCGCCAGGTCGCTCAGGTGCTCGCGGGGAATTTCCTCGCCGAGCCGCCCGCGCTTGATCACCAGCACGCGCTGCGAGACGGTCGCGATGAAATCGAGGTTCTGCTCGACCAGTACGATGGTCAAACCGAGGCGGTCACGCAACGAGGTCAGCGTGTCGGCGATCTCGTCGATGATCGATGGCTGGATGCCTTCGGTCGGTTCGTCGAGCAACAACACGCGCGGCTGGCCGGCCAAAGCGCGCGCCAGCGCGAGCAACTGCTGCTCGCCGCCCGAGAGCGAGCCGCCGGCGCGGTCCAGCAGCGGCACGAGGCGCGGAAAGTCGACCAGCAGCGCGTCGAGTTGATCGGCTGCGGTTTGCC
The DNA here is from genome assembly GCA_947474415.1 of Burkholderiales bacterium. Classification (GTDB taxonomy): domain Bacteria; phylum Pseudomonadota; class Gammaproteobacteria; order Burkholderiales; family Burkholderiaceae_C; genus LMDS01. Next base: position 5,303 of record CANJKD010000088.1, read on the forward strand.
GCGTCTTGACCAGCCCCATGCGCAGGTTGTCGCGCACAGAGAGCGTCGCGAAGATTTCGCGACCCTGCGGCACGTAGGCCATGCCAAGGCGCGCCCGGCCGTGCGGCGCCATGCGCGTCACGTCGAGCCCATCGAGCAGCACGCTGCCCTGCGTCGGCTTCAGTGCGCCGATGAGGCTGCGCAGGAACGTCGTCTTGCCCATGCCGTTGTGGCCGAGGATGCCGAGCGATTCACCCGACGCGATCGTCATCGAGATGTGGTGCAGGACCGGGATGTCGCCATAGCCGGCGCTGAGGCCCGTGACGTTCAGCATGCGCGCCTCAATGCGGCTTCTTGCCGAGGTAGATCTGCTGCACCAGCGGGTCGGCCATGATCCGGTCGGGCGTGTCCTCGCGGATCACCTGGCCTTGATGCAGCACCGTCACCTTTTTGGCGATCATGCGGATGAAGCTCATGTCGTGCTCTACAACAACGAGCGCATGCTGGCGGTTGATCTCGAGGATGAGTTCGGCCGTACGCGCGACTTCGGCGTCGCTCATGCCGGCGGCCGGCTCGTCGAGCAGGATGAGCGGCGGGTCGGCCGCCAGGACCACCGCGAGCTCGACCCACTGCCGCTGGCCGTGCGCGAGCGTGCCGGTGATGGCCTCGGATTCGGCCAGCATGCCGACGCGCTCGAGCGTCATGCGCGTGACGTCTTTGGCGCGCTGCGGCGGGTTCACGCGCTGTGCAGAGAGCCACACGTTCTCCCAGACCGACAGGCCGTTGAAGAGGCTCGGCACCTGCGTCTTGATGCCGATGCCCAGGCGCCCCGGTTGGTGCGGCAGCATGCGCGATATGTCCTTGCCGCGAAACAGGATCTGCCCCGAAGTCGGCTTCACCTGGCCCGTGAGAAGCTTGAAGAACGTGCTCTTGCCCGCGCCGTTCGGGCCGATGACGCAGCGCAGTTCGGCCTCGGCCAGCGAGAAGTTCACGTCGCGTGTGGCGTGCACGCCGCCAAAGTGCACGTTGAGCGCGCGCGTTTCGATCAACGGCGTCACGCCGGTTGCGATCTCGGCGGTCATGCCTGTTGCTCCTCGGCGAGCGCCGCAGGCTTGGCGTCGGGCCTGCGCGCGGGACGCGGCCGGCGCAGCCCCACGCGCTCGAGCAGCAAGCCGATGCCGGGCACCAGCCCTTTCGGCACCAGCAGCACAAAGAGCACCAGGATCGCGCCCAACACGAGGTTGGAGTTGAAGGTCTGCTGCGTGCCGATCTGGGTCGTCAACCACTGGATGAGCACGCAGCCGACCACGGGACCCATGAGCGTGCCGAGGCCGCCAACGATGACCCAGATGATGATCTGTGCCGACTGCGCGAGTCCGAAGATGGTCGGGCTGGTGAACGAACCCCAGTTGGCAAAAAGGCAACCCGCCAGCCCGGCGATCGCGCCACCGATCGTGAACACGAAGAGTTTGTAGGCGCGCGGGTCATAACCGAGCAGCTGCGCGCGTTGTTCGTTCTCCTTGATCGCGACGATCACATGCCCGACGCGCGACGAGATCAGCACACGCAGCCCCGCGTACACCACGATCAGCAAGCCCAGCGACAGGTTGAACATGCCACGCGGTGTGATCGTATCGTCGACATTGCCCGGCCAGTTGAGCGGCGGAATCGCCGGGATGCCGTTGAACCCGCCGAGTGGCGCGTTACCGATCTTCCACTCCGGCCCTGCGGTGGAGTTGACGAGGTTGAAGAGGATGAGCGTCACAGTGAGCGTGATGACGCCCATGTAGACATCGGAGAGGCGGCCATAGAAGATCACGTAGCCGAGCAGCGCCGCGAACAGCGCCGGCACGACGATCGACAGGAGGAACGGCACGCTGCTGTCGCCGATGTTGACGACCGAGATCGCATAGGTGTAGGCGCCGAGCCCGAAGAACGCGGCCTGCCCGAAGCAGAGGATGCCGCCGAAGCCCCAGATGAAGCCCAGGCTCACCGCCAGCATCGACATCACGAGGTAGATCGTGACCTGGATCAGCGTGAAGTCGTCGATCACGCTCGGCAGGAAAAGCAACAACAACACACCGACCGCGATGCACAGCGCGGCACTTTTCCAGGAGGCTGCGAAACGCGCGATCGAGCCGCTCACATCGACCCCTTGAAGAACCTGCCGGTGATACCTTGCGGCAGGAGCCGCAACATCACGATTGCCGCAAGCAGAAGCGCCACTTCACCAAAGACCGGCGTCGTCAGGAAGGCCGCGATCTGGTTGATGGCACCGAAGAACGCCGACGCACCGACCAACCCCGCGAGAATCGCCGGGCCGCCGCCGATGACCGTGATGAAGGACTTCGCGATGAAGGCGCCGCCCATCGTCGGCACCACACCGGTGAGCGGCGCGAGCAGGCCGCCCGCGAGCCCCGAGAGCGCGGCGCCAACGGCGAAGGTGACCATGTAGACGCGGCTCGGGCTGATGCCGAGCGCATCAGCCATCGCCGGGTTCTGCATCGTGCCGCGCGCGATCAGGCCAAGTTGCGTCTTGAGCAGCACGGCC
>CANJKD010000089.1 GCA_947474415.1 Burkholderiales bacterium
CTCTTCCTGAATGATTCGATTCGATACAACGTCGCCAACCCGGGAACGTCTGGCGCAACACTTGGCGCGGTCACGAATCTGGGCCTGACCGACTACGGCACGAATGGCGGCGGCCGGCAGCCGGACGGAACCCGCAACATCGACCCGCTGGACAATCGGATCGGTGCCAATGCCTGGGAGCATGACGGCAAGATCTACGCCGTGTACACCGCAACCGAAGTCGGCGGCAGCCACATCGAGGTGCGCTACGTGGTAACCAACGCGGCCACCAATGCCGTGATTCAGCAAGGGTCGATCGGTGACGCCACGCACGACTACTTCGAAGGTTCGCTGACGGTGAACGGCTCGGGCCAGGTGGTGATCGGGTACAACCGCTCCGGGTCGCAGACCGCCGACCTGAACGGCGACGGCAAGGCCGACGGCAACGTGAGTTTCATGGCCCGCACCTTCAACTCGGACCTGGCAGGTCACCTGGTGCAGACCGGCGAGTTGCTCCTGCATGTCAGCAATGTCAGTGACTATCGCAACGGCAGCGTCCAGGGTGCCCCGGCATCGGGCCGGCAGCGTTGGGGTGACTACAGCGCCGTGACCCTGGACCCGAACAACGACCAGAGCTTCTGGGCCATCGGCGAGTACGCCGAGGCCTGGAACAACGCTGGGGGCTGCACCATCGGGGTTGACTATGGGTGCACCAGCACAAACGGAGGCTCGACCTGGGGCACCTGGATCTCCGAGATCAAGCTGGATTCGGTGGTTGCGGTTCCGGAGCCAGAAACCTATGCACTGATGTTGGGCGGCCTGCTGGCGGTGGGCGCCATGGCACGTCGCAGGGCTGCGGCCAAGGTCTGATGCTTCGCTGAACTTGCCGGGCCGCTCTCCGGGGGCGGCGGCACACAAGGAACAGGGCGGTTCCGCATGCAGCGGAATCGCCCTGTTCGCATGGGTGAGCGCAGCGACGCTGTTCGCTCAACGCATGCCGCTGTCGCACTCAACGTCGACGACGCCGACTTTCCCTTCGGTCACCACCACCGCCGGAGACGGGCAGCGGGTGAACCGGTTCGGCGTCGTCACCATCACCCGGTAGCGGCCGGGAGGTGCAGAAAGAAGGTAGTGCCCGGACGTCGTGGTGCGAGCGGTGGCCATCGTTGCGCCACTTGCCGAGACCAGGCGCACTTCGGCACCTGCGTAAGGTGCCTCGCACGCAGCGCCTCCCTCGCGCTGCGGGCCTCCGCAGGTCGGTGACAAGGTGACCACACCCTGAACGCCGGGCCCCGCGTCGCCGCTGGCGGACGCTGCGCCTGACACGATCAGGGCACATGCCAGCCAGCCTTTCAGGGGCGAGGAAGGTCGGCCGGGTGTTGGCGCAGAGCAAGTCACGGTGGTCATGGGCTCAGCAACGCGTGCCAAGCTTCGGCGTTGACGGAACAGACCCCCATTCGGGCACCTCATGCCTGGGAAGACTGCCGGTATCTGCTGCCATCCAACACCATCTTCAACGCTTGATGACCACCAGCCCCTTGAGGTACTCGCCTTCTGGGAAGGTCACCGTCATCGGGTGGTCGGGCGCGGCGCCGAGGCGGGCGTAGACCAGGCCGTCGATGTTCGCATCGAGTCCGGCGCCGGCCACGATCTTGTGGAACAGGTCGGGCGAGATGCCGCCCGAGCACGAAAACGTGAACAGCGCGCCGCCCGGTTCCAGCAGCAGGAAGGCGAGGCGGTTGATGTCTTTGTAGGCACGCGCGGCGCGTTCGGCGTGTGCGGCGGTGGGTGCGAACTTCGGCGGGTCGAGCACGATCGCATCGAAGCGCCGGCCTTGCGCAAGCAGCTTGCGCAGCGTCTGGTTCACGTCGGCATCGAGCGTGCTGTGGTGGGCCGCGTCGAAGCCGTTCAGCGCGACATGGGCAGTGGCGCGGGCCAGCGCGGGCGCCGATGAATCGACGCTCGTCACGTCGCGCGCGCCGCCGGCCAGAGCCGCGACGCTGAAGCCGCCGGTGTAGCAATAGCAGTTCAGCACGCGCTGGTAGCCGAAGTGGCGCACGGTGTCGGCGAAGAGCTTGCGGTTGTCGCGCTGGTCGAGGTAGAAGCCGGTCTTGTGGCCGGTGGCCACGTCGAGCGTGAGGCGCCAGCCGTGCTCGCGGATCGTCACCTCGGTGGGTTCATCAGCCGCTGCACTGGCATGCGCATTTGCCGGCCGCATCCAGCCCGCTTGCGGCTCCAGGCCTTCGAGGCTTCGGCTGCTGGTGTCGCTGCGCTCGTACAGCCGTGCCAGGCCGGTGGCGTGCAGCAGGTGGCCGGTGATGACGGGCTTCCAGCGTTCGGCGCCGACCGACAGGAACTGCGCGCATAGCGTGTCGCCGTAGCGGTCGACGATCAGGCCGGGCAGGCCGTCGGCTTCACCGTGGATCAGGCGAATCGCGTCGCTCTGAATCGGCAACCGGGCGCGGATGGCCAGGGCTTGCGCAATGCGGCGTTCGAAGAATGCAGCGTCGATCCGCTCGGCCTCGGTGAAGCTCCAGGCGCGCAGCCGGATCATCGAACTCGGGCTGTAGGAAGCCCAAGCCAGAAAGCTGCCGTCGTGGGCCTGCACGCGCACCGTCTCGCCGGGGTCGGCCTTGCCGCCGGCCACGCTGCCCTCGAACACCCAGGGGTGGCGGCGCTGCAGCGAGCGCTCCTTGCCGTCGCGCAGAGTGATTGTCTTCATGGCTTGATTCTGACGCCTGCGGCAAGGGCTCAGCCAGGCGCCGGGCCGCCCCAAGCCGGCTGAGCATCCCGAGGGCCACGCAGGGGACCCTACGTGGCCCTTGAGGGTGGCGGCGTACCCGTTACCGTGGGCGCCATTCACACCTTGCGGCGGGCCCGTGGATGCGCGGCGTCATACACCTTCGACAGGTGCCCGAAATCAAGTTGGGTGTAGACCTGCGTGGTCGTGATGTTGGCGTGGCCCAGCAGTTCCTGCACCGCGCGCAGGTCACCGCTTGACTGCAGCAGATGGGTCGCGAACGAATGGCGCAGCATGTGCGGGTGCACGTGCGTCGGCAAGCCGACACGCAGCGCGCGCAGCTTCAGGCGCGAGCGCACCTGGCCGGCCGTGATGCGCGTGCCACGGTTGCTGACGAACAGCGCCGGCTCGTCGGCACGCGCGAGCTGCGGGCGCCATTCGAACCATTCGCGCAAGGCCTTCAACGCGGCGGCGCCTACCGGCACGCTGCGGCGCTTGCTGCCCTTGCCGAGCACGTGCGCGCTGGCATCCGCCGCGTCGATCCAGCCGGCGGCGGCCGCGCCCGGGTGGGCATCAAGCGCCACCAGTTCGCCGACCCGCAGGCCGCAGCCATAGAGCAGCTCGACGATGCATTGGTCGCGCGCGGCCAGCACCGGAATGCCGGGCCCATCGGGCCCGGCATCAGCGTCGGCACCCGCTTTGGAAGGCCCGTCGGCGAGCGCCATGGCGTGGTCCACCGACAAGGCCTTTGGCAGTGGCTTGGCCGCCTTCGGCGCACGCACGCCTTCGACCGGGTTGTGTGCCACGCTGGCCTCGTTGACCAGCCAGCGGTACAGGCCGCGCCATGCCGACAGCTCCAGCGCGATGCTGCGTGGCCCCAGGCCTTGCGAATGCAGCTGTGCGGCCCAGCGCCGCACATGATGGATCTGGGCCGCGCGCAGCGGCATGTCCGTCGCGCCGGCAAAGGCTTGCAGGCGCGCAAAGGCCTGTGCGTAAAGCGCCAGCGAACGGGGCGCGAGCCGGCGCTCGACCTGGAGGTGGACGAGGTGGCGCCGGATGTCGTCGTCGGGCGCAGCGGCCTTGGCCATGTGGGGGCGGGGTCGAACGGCCGCTTGAACGGCTCGTTAGGCGGCCGGGGGCACCAGGCGCGACAACGCTGCGCTGGCCAGTTCGCCGATGCGGGCCAGGAATTCGGTGCCCATGTCGGCGCTGTAACGGGTCGGGTCGGGCGAGGCCAGCACCAGCAGGCCGAAGGTGATGTCGCCCATGCCGCGCAGCGGGATCATCGCCATCGACATCACGGTTGCCGGGTCGTCCAGCCACTTCGAGGCTTCGAAGCCGGAGTTCAGGCCGCAGTACGGCACGCTCAGGCTGGTGGCGAAGGTTTTTATGTCGTCGCTGACCGGCTGCGCGAAGGGCAGGGTGGCGAAGGCCGCGCCGGCACCCCAGAGGCGGACGCCGCCCTGCGGGATCATGAACAGGTGCATCAGCTCGCGCACCAGCAACTCGGGCAACTCGCCGGGGTGCGCGTTGAGCATCAGCGCGCGCGTCCAGCGGTGCAACTTGTCGGCGATGCCGACGTTGTCCTGGCCGTTGCGGATCATCTCGATGATCTTGCCTTCGAGGCCGCGGATCTTGTCGCGCAGCATCTCCATCTGCCGCTCCTGCAGCGAGACCGCGCGCTGGCCGTGCGGGCTGGTCAGTTGCACGCTGCCCAGCAGTTCGGCGTGGCGCTCGAAGAAGCCCGGCGTGTTGGCCAGGTAGTTGGCGATATCGGTCTCGGTGATGCCCTGGACGCCGGATGAATTGGTCATGGAGTGTTTCTTGAAGTGTGCGGTTGGCAAGCTGATCGCTCAGCCTTTGAGGCCTCGTGCGGCCGCCCGAAGAGGCCTGATCCCCAAGGGCCACGCGGGGCCCCTTCGTGGCCCATGGGGGACCAAACCGAAGGTGTGCAGGGGGCTCATGTCAGAGGTCGATCTGGCCTTCGAAGACCGTCTCGGCCGGGCCGGTCATGAACACATGCTGCGCGCCGCCGGCCCATTCAACGGTCAGCAGCCCGCCGCGCGTGTGCACGTCGACACGCGCTGCCAACAACCCGAGTTGGATGCCAGCCACGACCGCCGCGCAGGCGCCGGTGCCGCAGGCGAGCGTCTCGCCGGCATCGCGCTCGAACACCCGCAGCTTGATGTGGCTGCCGGTCACGACCTGCATGAAGCCGGCGTTGACCTTGCGCGTGAAGCGAAGGTGCGATTCGACGGCCGGGCCCAGCGTGGCCACCGGCGCCGACTCGACGTCGTGCACAAGTTGCACCGCGTGCGGATTGCCCATCGACAGCACGGCCACCTCGACGAGTTGGTCACCCACATCGAGCGGCCAGAGCTGGCAGCCGCCGAGTTCGCGCGCCACCAGCCCGGCCGCGTCGAAGGGCACGCGGGCCAGCTCGAAAACCGGCGCGTTCATGTCGACGGTCACGCGGCCATCGGCCTGCAGCCGCAGTTCGAGCACGTTGTTCAGGGTCTCGACGCGGATGCAATCCTTGTCGGTCAGGCCCTTGTCGCGCACATAGCGCAGCAGGCAGCGCGCGCCGTTGCCGCAGTGCTCGACCTCGTCGCCGCTGGCGCTGTTGAAGATGCGGTAGCGGAAGTCGATGTCCTTTGTTGCGCTGCGCTCGACCACCAGCAACTGGTCGGCACCGACTCCGAAGCGCCGGTCGCCAAGGCGCCGCATCGCGGCAGCGTCAAGGGTGAGGGGGGCGTGCGTGGCGTCGATCACGACGAAATCGTTGCCGGCACCCTGCATCTTGGTGAAGCGTAAATTCATCGGCGGATTATGGCGTCGGCCAGCGCCTGTCAATAGAACGATGCTGCGCCCGCCGGCCGGGTCTTGAAGCGCTTGTGCACCCACAGGTACTGGGCCGGGTCGCGGCGAATTTCCGATTCGATCCAGCGGTTCATCGCAGCGGTATCGGCCAGCGCGTCGTCGCTCGGGAAGCCTTCCCAGGCCGGCATGAATCGGACCCGGTACCCCTGGCCGCCCGGCAGCATCTCGGCGATCACCGGCTGCACCAGCATGTTCAGCGCACGCGCCAGCCGCGAGGGTGCGAGCAGGGTGGCAGCGGGCACGCCAAAGAAGGGCACGAAGGCCGCGTCGCGCGCGCCGAAGTCCATGTCGGGCAGGTTGAAGAACGCGTCGCCGCGGCGAATGGCGCGGAACAAGGCCTTGGCCGAATCGTCGCGCGGGAAGATCTCGGCATTGCCCAGGCGCAGCCGGCCGCGCCGGATGGCGGCGTCCATCACCGCGTCGCTCTGTTGCTGGTAGATCGAGATGCCCTTGCGCTTCTGGAACAGCAGCACCGACACGCCGGCCACGTCGAGCGCCATGAAGTGCGGCACCAGCCACATCACCGGCTGCTCGCTGCGTTCGGCCAGGCCCACGTCACCTTCCACATGGATCAGGCGCCTCAAGCGCGCCGGCGAGGCGTACCACAGCAGGCCGCGTTCGATGATGCTGCGCCCCAGCCACTGGAAGTGCTCACGCGCGAGCCGGTCGCGCTGTGCTGGCGCCTGTTCGGGAAAGCACAGTTCGAGGTTGCGCAGCGCGATGCGGCGGCGCCTTCCCGCGAAGCCGTGCAGCAAGCGACCCAGCGCACGGCCGAGGGCCGCCTGCACGGAAAGCGGCAGCCAGTGCAGCAGCCACAGCAGGCCCAGCAGGGTGCGGGCGGCAAGGCGCTTCATGCGGCGTCGTTCTCAGGGCCGATGGTGGGGGCCGCTGCGGGGCGCGGCTGCTTGTAGCGGTTGTAGCTCCACAGGTATTGGCTCGGGTCGGCCAGGATGGTGGCCTCCATGGTGCGGTTCATCACTTCGGCGCATTGGGCCAGGGCGGCGGAGTCGGTGCCCGGCATGAGCGGCGCCACCAGCGTGCTCACGTGCATGCGCCAGCCGCGGCCGTGCGGCAGGCGCTCGGCCCGCATGACCACCGGCACGGCACCGGTCTGCAGGATCAGCCGGGCGGCCAGCGTCATGGTGTAGGCGGGCAGGCCGAAGAAGGGCGCCCACACGCCCTGGCCATCGGGCGGGACCTGGTCGGGCAGCACGGCGATGCTCTCGCCGCGCTTGAGCGCGCGCAGCATCTGGCGCACGCCGGCCAGGTTGGCCGGGGCGGTGGCGAGCATCGGGCGCGCCCGGGCACTCTCCTGGAACTCGCGCAACCAGGGCTGGCGCGCCGGCCGGTAGAGCACGGTGAGCGGCTGCACGGCGCCGTGGCGCTCGACATAGGAGCGTGCGACCACCTCGAAGGTGCCCATGTGGGGCGTGAGCAGCATGACGGGCCGGCGCGCGGCGACGGCTTCGTCGAGGAAGCGCGCGTCGACCCACTCGATGCGCTCGCCCAGCGGTTCGTCATGCGGGCGCAGCCACAGCCAGGGCAGTTCGGCCACCATGCGGCCGGTCTCGGCCACCGAGCGGCGCAGTGCCTGGCGCGACACGCCAGCCAGCCTGCCGTTGGCGGCCAGGCGGCGCCGGTAGGTGGGCGAGAGGGCCCAGACCAGCCAGCCCAGCGCGGCGCCCAAAGCGTGGAGAAGGCCCAGAGGCCACCGGGAAATCCAGCGAATGAGGAACATCGGGCTTCGTATAATCGAGAAACATCGCCGGGTTAAAAGGACAACTTGCGGGGCGATGGCATCAGGGGGCGCAGTGCACCCTGATGCTGCAAATACCGCTAAAGCGTTCGCCGCCCTCCTCGCGACCAGAGCCGGCCAACGTTGTTTGGAATTGGCGCAGCAGGAGTCCCAAGCAAGTGTCGAACGATTATCTCTTTACCTCCGAGTCTGTCTCCGAGGGACACCCCGACAAGGTCGCTGACCAGATCTCAGACGCGATCCTGGATGCCATCTTCGCGCAGGACCCGCTCTCGCGCGTGGCCGCCGAAACCCTGTGCAACACCGGCCTCGTCGTGCTCGCCGGCGAGATCACCACGCAGGCCAACGTCGACTACATCCAGGTCGCGCGCGACACCATCAAGCGCATCGGCTACGACAACACCGAGTACGGCATCGACTACAAAGGCTGCGCGGTGCTGGTGGCCTACGACAAGCAAAGCAACGAC